>JAITUD010000356.1 GCA_031286555.1 Microbacterium sp.
GACGGCTTCTGGCAGGTGCATCCGCTGGCCGCATCCACGCTCGACGGCGAGGTGCGGGCGGCTCTCGAGGGGCGCGTGGACCCCGATGCCACGCACTTCGACCTCTACGGCGGCGTCGGACTGTTCGCCGCCGCTCTCGCCGATCTCGGTGCGACCGATGTCGTCACCGTGGAGTCGGATGTCCGCGCCACGGCGCATGCGGAGCGGAACCTCGCGCCGCTGGACGTGCAGGCCGTGACCGCCCGTGTCGACCGGTTCCTGGCATCCGTCCCCGCGGGAAGCCGGGCGGGCAACATCGTGCTCGACCCGCCGCGATCCGGCGCGGGGAAGGCCGTCGTCGAAGCCGTCCACGGTCTCGCTCCGGAGGCGATCGTGTACGTCGCCTGCGACCCGGTCGCCCTCGCTCGCGACCTCGGCACCTTCCGCGCGCTCGGGTGGGAGCCCGACCGCCTGAGCGCCTTCGATCTGTTCCCGCACTCGCACCACTTCGAGACCGTGGTGCGCCTGACGCGCTGAACCGCGTCAGCCTCTGAGTATCCTGATTCCATGAGCACCGTCGCCCTCATCGACGATCACGAGTCGGTACGTCTGGGCCTCGAGGCCGCCTGTCAGCGCGACGGGGAGCAGCAGGTGGTGTTCTCCGGCGGCACCGTCAAGGACTTCCTGCTGTGGCGGGCGTCCGCCGCAGCGCCGCCCGTCGATGTCGTCGTGCTCGATCTCACCCTCGGCGACGGCACCACTGTGACCGAGAACGTCGCCACGCTCGTCGCCGACGGTGCGAGCGTCGTGATCCACAGCGTCGCCGACCGCCCCGCGGCGGTGCGTGAGGCGCTCGTCGCCGGCGCAGCGGGCGTGGTCAGCAAGTCCTCGGCGCTGGACGACGTGCTCGACGCGATCCGCACGGTCGCGCGTGGAGACGCGCTGAACAATGTGGAGTGGGCCAGCGCCGTCGACGGCGACCGCGAGTTCGCCGACGCGCAGCTGTCCACCCGTGAGCGTGAGGTGCTGCGCCTCTATGCCGCCGGGCTCCCGCTCAAGGTCGTGGCGGAGCGGCTCGGAGTGGCGTACTCCACCGCCAAGGAGAACATCAGCCGCATCCGTGTGAAGTACGTCGAGGTCGGACGCCCCGCGCCGACCAAGGTCGCGCTGCTGCGCCGCGCGATGGAGGACGGCATCGTCGCCCCGGACGGGGCCCCGCGTGGCGGTTGACGCCCGCGGCATCCGGGAGGCGTGGAACGAGATCCCGTCGCCGGGTGCGGCGGGGGCCGGTCTGGAGCGGTTCACCGGCAACCGGATGGAGCGCATCCTCCAGATCGTGATCGCCCTGGGCTCCGCGGCGCTCGGCGTACAGGCATTCCTCTCGGCGATCAGCACCATGTCGAAGGCGGATGCTGCACACCTGGCGATCCTGAATCTGGTCTTCATTCCGCTGGTGTGCATGGTCGGCGCGTGCCTGGCCGGACAGTTCGTGCGCGTGGCCTGCGGCGGATTCGCGGTCGCCTACATGCTCGCCCTGGTGCTCTGGCCGGTCGTGGTGATCTCCTCGGGGCGCGGGGCCTCCGAGCAGCCGTGGATCTTCTTCCTGGTGAACATCGGGGTGCTGGCCGCCGTCGCTGCCTTCCCGTTCGCTCTGCAGTTCGTCTGGGCCGCAGCGCTGCCGCTGGCCTACGGCTGGGTCCGGCTGCTGCAGGGCGGGTTCTCTCAGGAGTACTGGATCACCACCGCCTTCGACGTGACGTTCACCCTCATCCTCGGCATGGTGCTGGTGTCGCTGGCGTGGATGTTCCGCTCTGTCGCCTCCGGCGTCGACGAGGCCCGCGCGAAGGCGGTGGAGACCTACGCGTCGGCCGCGGCCGCGACCGCCGCCGAGGAGGAGCGCGTCGCCCTCGCCGCGCTCATGCACGACAGCGTCCTGGCGGCGCTGATCGCCGCCGCACGGGCCGAGAGCGACCGGGAGCGGGACCTGGCCGTGGGCATGGCGCGGGAGGCGCTCACGCGGCTTGCGAACACCGAGGCATCGGTGGCGCAGGAGGGCAGCGACGAGCCGGTGAGCACCACCGGGATCGTGGCCGAGCTGCGGCGCACCCTGTCCGAGCAGGGCGCGGACGCCGTGGTCGAGGAGCGCGGCGAGCCGGGCAGCGTGCCGGGCAAGGTCGCCCGCGCGCTGGTCCTCGCGGCCCGGCAGGCGATCGGCAATGCGCTGGCGCACGCCGCGGGGCGGGGCCTGCACGTCGTCGTGGATGCCACAGGTGCCGGCATCCGGGTGATCGTCAGTGACACAGGACCCGGCTTCGACCCGGAGCACATCGGCGAGGACCGGCTCGGCATCCGTGCGTCGATCCTGGCGCGGATGGCCGCCGTGGCCGGCACGGCGCGCATCGATTCCGGCGCGCAGGGCACCAGCGTCACACTCGGGTGGGAGGCCGCATGAGGCTCACCGTGCGCAGCATGGCCACAGGACTGGCGCTGGGTTTCGCGGTCTACTTCGCCGCACGCGGTGTCTGGTGGACTCCGGTGCAGCCGGAGGTGCCGCTGTTCATGGTGGCCGCGATCGGGCTCTACATCGCCACCATTCTCACGGCGGTGCTGGCCGGCACCGACCAGGAGGTGAGGATGCCGCTGTGGTGCGGCATCCTCGCCATCGTCACGGCGACGGCGGTGCCGCACCTCGTGTCGGTGTCGCTGACCGATTCCGACCGGGTCGCGCCGTTCGCCACCTGGTACATCGGTGCGATCGGGCTGCTCGGCGTCGTGTGCATCGTCCGCCGCCGGTTCCTGATCGGCTGGCTGATCCTGCTGATCCTCGCGATCTCGGCCTGCGCGCACATGGGACCCGTGAACGCGTTCACGCTCGGGCTCGTCGGGTCGATCACCTGGGTGGCCGTGGCGCAGCTGTTGGTGCTGTTCTGGGATCGCGCGGTGCGCGACACCGAGCGCCTCGCGGACATCCAGCAGGCCGTCTCGGCCTGGCATGCCACACAGCAGGTGCGCCAGCGCGAGCGGCGGATGCGGGTGCAGCTGGCGCTCGCGGTCGCAGGACCCCTGCTGGCCAGGACGGTCGCCGCCCACGGAGCGCTGGACGCCGACGAGAAGATGCGCGCCCGCATCGCGGAGGGACGCCTGCGGGACGAGCTGCGCGGGGCGAGCCTTCTGAACGACGCGGTGCGCGAGGCCATCGCCGACGCCCGCAGCCGCGGCGTGAACGTGACGGTCTTCGACGAGGGCGGCCTGGACGACGTGGACGAGCAGCGACGGGACGAGATCCGCGACGAGCTGGCCGGCGTGCTCGCACAGGTCAGCACCGATCGGGTGATCATCCGGGCCGGCAGCGATGACGTCATCGCGGTGACCGTCGTGGGCCGTGGCGGTGCGGGCGGATCGCGCGACGAGGATGACGTGGATCTCTGGCATGAGATCCCGCGTCAGACGCCGTAGGTCTGACCGGCGGGAAGAGAACGGGCGCGGGGCGGCGAAGCCGCCCGCCCCTCGCCAACGCGGACGAGTTACCCGAAAACTGTCCGCATGTGGACGGTTTCTCGCTTGCCTACCCTGGGACAAGGAGACCGTCTAACGCGAAGCGTTGCATCTAGTCTCGCGGGCGGAAAGTTCTTTGTCTGTAGGTATTTCGGGGGACAAATCCGCCTTTTTTCGGCCTTTTCGGCGTCGAAAGGTCGAATTCAGCCGGAGAAGCGGCCCCAGGGGATGTCTCGCCGCAGCGGCGTGCGCATCGGCCGACGCGTGCTCATCCAGGCGGAGACGGTCGCCTCGCCGGCGACGGCCCCTGCGACCTCGCTCGTGTACGCCTCGCTGACGATCGCGACGAGCGCCGCGAGCTCTTCGTCGGTCGGGTTGCCCCGGACGACTTCGACGATCGGGACGTCGGGCTGTTCGGACTGCTCGGTCACAGCGGGATGTTCCCGTGCTTCTTGGGCGGCAGCTCGGCCCGCTTGCCCTTGAGGGCGCGCAGGGACTTGGCGATGGCCACGCGGGTGTTCGCCGGCTCGATGATGCCGTCGATCTCGCCGCGCTCGGCGGCGAGGAACGGGCTGGTCACGCTGTAGGTGTACTCGTTCGCCAGGCGTGTGCGCACGGCGGCGACATCCTCGCCGGCCTCTTCGGCCCGCTTGATCTCGCCGCGGTACAGGATGTTCACCGCGCCCTGACCGCCCATCACGGCGATCTCGGCAGTCGGCCAGGCGAGGTTGACGTCGGCGCCGAGCTGCTTGGAGCCCATCACGATGTAGGCCCCGCCATAGGCCTTGCGCAGGATCACGGTGACCAGCGGAACGGTCGCCTCGGCGTAGGCGTAGATGAGCGTCGCTCCACGGCGGATGACGCCGGTCCATTCCTGGTCGGTGCCGGGCAGATAGCCGGGCACGTCGACGAGCGTGACGATCGGAATCGAGAACGCGTCGCAGAAGCGCACGAACCGGCTGGCCTTCTCGCCGGCCTCGATGTTGAGGGTGCCGGCCATCTGAGAGGGCTGGTTGGCGATGATGCCCACCGAGCGACCCTCGACCCGGCCGAAGCCGATCAGGATGTTCGGTGCGAACAGCGGCTGCACCTCGAGGAAGTCACCGTCGTCGACGATGTGCTCGATGACGGTGCGCATGTCGTAGGGCTGGTTGGGGGAGTC
>JAITUD010000381.1 GCA_031286555.1 Microbacterium sp.
CATGAGTCCTCCCGAATTAGCTCGGCAACAAGTTACTTCCACAAAAGCTATACCTCAAGTAACTTGTCTGCAAGGTATTGTTTGGATGCATGGACGACAACGACCGGATCGACGCCCTCGTGAGCCAGTGGTTGACGCAGCGGCCCGACATCGACAACGCCACGATGTTGCTGCTCGCCCGGCTCAGCCGGGCTGCGGAGCTCTGGGACCAGCGTGTGGACAGGCTTGCCGAGGATTACGGCGTCAACAAGGGCGACGGTGATGTGATGTTCGCGCTGCGCCGCTCCGGCGCCCCATTCCGTCTCTCGCCGACTGCGCTCGCCCGCGGGCTGCTGATGACGACGGGTACGATGACCGGGCGTCTGGATCGACTGGAGAAGCGCGGATTGATCGCGCGTACGCCCAATCCGGAGGATCGGCGCAGCCTTGACGTCATGCTCACCGAGGACGGACTGCGCCTCGTCGAGGAGGCGGTCACGAAGCACGACGCGAACCTCCGCGAGATCGCGTCGGTACTCACCGCCGAGGATCGGATCGAACTCGACCGGCTGACGCGCAAGCTCATCACGCATCTCACCGCCTAACCTGGGCTCATGCGCACCAGCACCTGCATTCTGCCCGTCTGGCGATGGAGCGAGGCGTCCGCGATCTGGCGGGCCGCCGATGAGCTCGGGTTCCATGCCGCCTACACCTATGACCACCTGTCCTGGCGATCCTTCCGCGACAGCACCTGGTTCGGCGCCGTCCCGACGCTCGCGGCGGCCGCAGCGGTCACCTCGCGCGTGCGGCTCGGCACGCTCATCACCTCGCCGAACTACCGGGAGCCGGTGCTGTTCGCGAAGGACGTGATGACTCTGGACGACCTCTCGGGCGGACGGATCACCGTCGGGCTCGGCGCTGGCACGACCGGGTTCGACGCGACCGTGCTGGGCCAGGAGCCCTGGACGGCGCGCGAACGGGCCGACCGGCTGCGGGACTTCACCATGCTGCTCGACCGGCTGCTGACCGAGCCTGCCGTCACGCAGACGGAGGGAGCCTATCTCGCGCACGAGGCGCGCAACGTCCCTGGGCCCGTGCAGAGCCCGCGCGTGCCGTTCGCCATCGCTGCGACGGGACCGCGCGGATACCGTCTTGCGGCGCAATACGGCCAGGCCTGGGTGACGACGGGCGACGGTGAGACCGCCGCCGAGTCGCGCGCGGCCGTGCGCGAGCAGGTCGGCCGTCTCGAGCGGGCCTGCGAGGAGGCCGGCCGCGACCCGGCGAGCGTGGAGCGCATCCTGCTCACCGGGTTCACCGGCGACCGGCCTCTGGACGGCGTCGAGCAGTTCCTGGAGACGGCCGGCGCGTACCGGGATGCCGGGATCAGTGAGATCGTGCTGCACTGGCCGATCCCCGACACACAGTTCGCCGCCGACCGGGGCGTCTTCGAGCAGATCATCACCGAAGCCGCAGCGCAGCTGCTCTGACCGGGCGGCGGCCCGGCGCGAGGCGCCGGGCCTCCCTGCCGTTCAGGGACTCAGAAGACCGGGGTGCCGGCCCTGGTCAGTCGCCAGTTCTCGACGTGGAAGTCCTTGGGGTCGATGACCCCGGCATCCGACGCGTACGCGACGATCGCCTCTCGGATCGCGACCTGCGCGTTGTACACCACGGGCGCCGTGGTGATGTGCGGGAATCCGCCGCCGCCGGACTGGCGGTAGTTGTTCACCGCGACGACGAACCTCTGGTCGGCGGCGACGGGCGCTCCCTCCCAGGCGAGGTTCGCGATACGCGATCCCTGCGGCTGCGAGATGTCGACGTCGTAGGTCACCCCCGAGAACTGGTCGTAGTTGTAGTCGGGCGTGCTCAGCGCGTTGGTCCAGCTCGAGGGATCGACGCCCGCGCCGGGCGCGACCTGCTGGAAGTACTTCGCCGAGTACTCCAGGTAGTCCTTGATCTGGGCGCCGGTGAGCACTGACGCCATCATGGTGTTGTCGTAGATGTACAGCCCGGCGACGTCCTTGATCGTCACCTCACCGGCCGGGAACGTCGCCGCGCGGTTGAACGGTGCGGCGATCGAGATGATCGGCAGCGCGGCCTCCGCAGTGCCGGCGATGGCCTTTGCCACGGTGTCGACCTGCACCTTGTTGACGTAGTCGAGGATCGCGGTGTCCTTCCAGCACGACTCCGCGGCGGAGAGCTCCTCGGTCGAGGTCGCGACGACCTTGTTCACGTACCCGACGACGGTGTCGTGCTGAGCCTTGACCACCGCAACCAGAGCGGGGTCGTCCTCGACGGTGCTGGTGAGCAGGTTGGTCGCCTTCTTCGAGACGACCTTCCACTGGCCCTTGACCTGCTGCAGCTCGATGTCGAACACGCTCAGGCGCTGGCCCCAGCACATCGGTTCGCTCATGACGACCTGCTCGCCGGTGACCTCGTTGGTCACGAAGCGCTCCGGGATGTCCTTGTGCGCGTGGCCGAACAGGATGGCGTCGATGCCCGGCACCTGCGCGGCGAGCAGCCCGGCCGCGTTCTCGTTGGGCAGCTCGTCGCCGTAGGAAGAGGTCCCGCTGTCACCGGCGTGCACGCTGACGACGACGACGTCGACATCCTGCGCGCGGATGATCGGCACCCAGCGCTTCGCCGTCGCGACGATGTCGAGCACGTCGAGCTTGCCGCTGACATTGGCCTTGTCCCAGATCACGACTCCAGGGTTGGTCAGGCCGAGCACGCCGACGCGGATCGGCTTGTGCCCCTTGATCTTGAGGGTCTTGATCACGTAGGGCGTGTACGCGGGCACGGTCGTGCCGGTGCGCACGGCGTTGGCACCGAGCACGGGAGCCTTCATCTGCGAGATGAACGTGTCGAGGAACTCGAGGCCGTAGTTGAACTCGTGGTTGCCCAGAGCGACGGCGTCGTAGCCGATCGCGTTCATCTGCGCGGCGATCGGATGCATGGCCCCGGTCTTCGTGATCGGCTCGACGGTCGCGTAGTAGAAGCCGAGGGGGGTGCCCTGCACGGTGTCGCCGGCGTCGAACAGCAGGGTGCGGTCGGCGCCGCGGTCGGCGCGGACCTGCTTGACGACGCTGGAGAGGCGGGCGAGGCCGACCGTGTTGCCCGCCTTGTCGCTGTACGCGGCGTCCTTGTAGTAGTCCCAGTTCAGGGCATTGGCGTGGATGTCGGACGACCCCATCACGGTGATCGTCACCGACTTGCCGACGCCGCCCTGAGCGGCTGAGGCGGGCTCGGGGGACGCCGCCCAGCCCGCTGCGGCGAGGGCGCTGGCGGCGGTGACGCCGGTGAGGAAACCACGCCGGCTGACGCCGGGACGGTGGTCATGGTCGATGTCGGGAGTTTCAGCCTGGGGAAGGTGCTGAGTTTCATCTGTCATGAGATCCGATGCAACCACTTCGCGAACGCTCAGACAAGAGACGACGGGTGAACATCGCCTCCCGGGGGTGAGAACGGGGGAGAATCGATGTGACCACAGACGAAGGAGCACTGCCATGACCAGCGGCATCACCGACACCGGAACCATCACGCGCCAGGAGGGCGCGGAGACCGCCGTCCTCGCAGGGGGCTGCTTCTGGGGCATGGAGGATCTCATCCGCCGTCAGCCGGGCGTGCTGGGCACGCGCGTCGGCTACACCGGGGGCGAGAACGACCACGCCACCTATCGCAGTCACCCCGGGCACGCCGAGGCGGTCGAGATCGTCTACGACCCCGCGAAGACGACGTACCGGGACATCCTCGCGTTCTTCTTCCAGATCCACGACCCGTCGACTCTGAACCGACAGGGCAACGACATCGGCACGAGCTACCGCTCCGCGATCTTCCCGCTGGATGCCGGGCAGGAGCAGGTCGCTCGCGACACGATCGCCGACGTCGACGCCTCCGGCCTGTGGCCGGGCGCGGCGGTGACCACCATCGAGGCCCCCGGCCCGTTCTGGGAGGCCGAGCCGGAGCACCAGGACTATCTGATCCGGTACCCCGACGGCTACACCTGCCACTTCCCGCGCGCGGGATGGGTGCTTCCGCGTCGGGGCGTCGACGCCACGGCCTGACAGCACGCGTCCTGAGGGCCTCGCGGGGCGAACCCGCGAGGCCCTCATCCGTCTCGGCGTCAGCTCAGCCGGCGGCGTCGGCGTGCCGTCGCGATGAGCATCACGCCGATCAGCCGCAGAGCGAGCCCGCCCGTCACCATGATCGCGACCGTCCGGGTGTCCGCACCAGTGGCCGGCAGCGGGGC
>JAITUD010000433.1 GCA_031286555.1 Microbacterium sp.
GTGGCCACGATCGCGACCAGCGCCATCGTCGCTCCGGCGCCGATCGCGAGCAGCGCGCGGGGCAGCCGGCCGACCGAGGCGTTGTGCTCCCCCATCCGCGACGGCAGCCGGCGCAGCACCAGGGCGAACGTGACCATCGTGACCGTCTCGACCAGGATCTGCGTGAGCGCGAGGTCGGGGGCGCCGCTGGTCGCGAAGAGCACGACCATGCCGAGGCCGGTGACCGAGACGAGCACGACGCCGGTGTACCGCTTGCGCGCGCGGACCGCGACGATGCCTGCGGCAGCCATGATCGGGGCGACCACGATCTGTGCGGGGGTGTGCCAGGCCGACAGCTGCATGGCCTGCGGGGTGCCGGTCATCACCAGGGCGGTCGCCTCGGCGGCGATGAAGACCACGAAGATCGTGCCGACGTAGATCGGCAGCGAACCGCGCTGGGTGAGCGTGGTGGTCAGCACCGACAGCCGGTCGACGCCGCGCATGACCAGGTAGTAGACGTCGGCGGCCGTGAACGGCAGCAGGCGGGGCTTCGCGTCCCAGCCGGTGCGGCGCGAGAGCAGGAAGATGCCGATACCGATCAGGATCGACAGGATCGAGATGCCCAGCGCCGGTTCGAAGCCGTGCCAGAGCGCGAGGTGGCCGGGACCGGTGCCGTCGTCGGGCGCGGTGACCGCGTAGGCATGCACCATGATGTCCAGCGCGGGGGCGGCGATGCCGACCCCGATCGTCGCGCCCGCGAGCAGGATCGGCGCCGAGAGGAAGCCCACCGGCGGGTCTGGCCACGCCGTGTCCGGCATCCGATCGCCGCTCCTGTCGCGCTTTGTCCAGAACGCGCCCCACAGGAAGCGGGTTCCGTATGCCGCGGTCAGCATCGAGCCGAGGATGACGCCGATCAGGGCGACCAGCCCCCAGGGCTCCCCCGCCTGCGCGGCATCCAGCAGGGCCGTCAGCGACGACTCCTTCGCGACGAAGCCGATCGTCGGGGCGATGCCCATCATCGAGGCGACCGAGATGAACGCAGTCGTCGCCATCACCGGCGCCTGCCGGCCCACGCCGGACAGCTCGCGGATGTCACGGGTGGACAGCTGACGGTCGATCACGCCGACGATCAGGAACAGCGCCGACTTGAACAGCGCGTGCCCGATCACCAGGGCGAGGCCGCCGAGGGCGGCCGCCTGTGTGCCGAAGCCGATCACGACCGCGAAGAAGCCCAGCTGACTGACCGTTCCGAAGGCGAGGATGCGCTTCAGGTCGGTCTCGCGCAGCGCCTGGATGCCGCCGAGCAGCATCGTGAACACCCCGAGCGAGACCACGATCGGACGCCAGGGTCCGGCGTGCCCGAACACCGGGGCGAACAGCGCGATCAGGTAGATGCCGGCCTTGACCATCGCGGCGGCGTGCAGATAGGCGCTGACCGGGGTGGGTGCGGCCATCGCGCCGGGCAGCCAGAAGTGGAACGGGAAGATCGCCGACTTGCTGATCGCGCCGACCAGCAGCATGACGATCGCGGCGTTCACGAGTGCGCCCGACGGCGGATCGGCGAGGAGGGCGGTGATGCTCGAGGTTCCGGCGACCACGGTCAGGATGATCGCGCCGACGAACAGCACCAGGCCGCCGAGGGTCGTCACCAGCAGCGCCTGGAGGGCAGCACGACGGCTGGCAGCTCGGCGCCGGTAATGGCCGATCAGCAGGTACGACAGGATGCTGGTGATCTCCCAGAACATCACGAGCATGATCAGGTCGTCGGTGAGCACGAGGCCGTACATCGCGCCCGCGAAGCCGAGCAGCACGCCGGCGAACTGACCGACCTCCCGGCCCTCGTCGAAGAAGTACCAGCGGCAGTAGAACAGCACCAGCGCGCCGACCCCGGTGACGATCAGCGTCATGACCCAGCTCAACGGCGTCATCCGCATGGAGAGGTTCAGCCCGAGCTGCGGAATCCAGGGGAAGGTCTCGTACGGGATGCTCGTCGGATCGAGCACCTGCGGAGTCAGGAAGAGCGCGTGGACGAAGGCGATCGCAGGAATGAGGGCTCCGACGGCGAACGCCCGGGCTCCCAGCCAGCGGATCAATGCGGGAAGCAGAAGAGAGCCCGCAAGGAACACGGCGAGGAGCAACGTCATAAGCGGCTCCTCACGCTCGTCGGGCCTTCCGGCCTAGGCGGGCTGTACTTTCCCAGTGTACCGACCGGCCGGGCCGTGCAAGAGTGGTCACGTGCGCGGGGGATGGCGTGAGGCGGCGGGATGGGCCGCCGCACTGGGAGTGGCGGTGTTCGTCGCGGCCCAGCTGGCGGCGTCCGCGCGCTCGGAACTGCTCTTCCGCGACGGCGACTCGCTGGTCGTCGCGATGTATGTGCGCTCGGTGCTGGAGGGGCAGCCGCAGGACTGGGCGTTCTCCAGCGTGCTCTTCATGCCCGAAGCGGCATGCTTCGCGCTGCTCAGGCTGGCACTCCCCTGGCTCGGCGTCAGCGCGCTCTTCGCGGTGAACGCCGTCGTGAACCTCGTCGCCTTCTACGGGGCACTGCGGATGGTCGCGGGCCGGCGACGCGAGGGCCGCTCCCCCGTCACCTGGTCGCTCCTCGCCTTCGCGGCCTTCTGCCTGCTCGTCATGCTCGAGACCTCGCCCTCTCGCGATGCTCTGGAGCCGGCATCCCTGCTGCTGACCACGACGTACTACTCCGCGACCGTCATCGCCGTGGTCGCGGTGGTCGGGCTGATCCGTCGGCATGTCGACGGCGGCTGGGCCGGCATCCCCTACGTCCTCGGCGCGATCGCCGCGGTGTCGACGCTGTCGAATCCGCTCTTCACGGCGTGGGCGACCGCGCCGCTCGGACTGCTGCTCGGAGTCGGTGCTCTGCGCCGCCGACCGCATGCGCTGGCCTCCTTCCTGGCTCTCGTCGCGGGGACGGGCATCGGCTTCCTCGCACGCATTCCGTTCTCGGCATGGATCGCGAACACCGGCGCCGGGTACGCCCAGCCGTCGCAGTGGCCCCAGTCGCTGCAGTACTACGCGAACCTCGCCGGTGAGCGGCTCACCGCGCCGGGCGGCGTCGCCGGCGCGCTCCTGATCGTCGCGCTGCTGGCGTTCTGCGTGCGGCGCACCGTGCGCTGCGCGGGCGGGGCGCGCATCGTCGGAACCGCCGGATGGCTGATCCCCCTGCTCGTGGTGATCGGGGCGATCGCGCTCGGCACGCACGCCGCCCGGTACCTGCAGCCGATCGCGTTCGCACCGGTGCTCTCGCTGGTCGCGCTCCCCCGCACGATCCGGATGCCGCAGCCAGCCCCGCGCATCGCGATCGCGGCATCCGCCGTCGTGCTGCTGGTGGTGACGGTCGTGTCGGTGCCACGCCTGGCGGCGTCGGCGAACGCCGACGATCGCGACCTGCGCTGCGTGACCGACTGGGTCGATCAGTCCGGCCGCACCGGTGCCGGCCAGTTCTGGACAGTGCGGCTGCCCAAGCTGCACCTGAAGGACCCCGCGCACCTGGTGCAGGTCGACAACACCCTGCGCGGCTACGCGTGGCTCGTGAACCGCACGGATTTCGACGTGGGCGATGTCACGTTCCTGGTCGAGGATGCGCAGACCCAGGCGTGGGAGCTGCCCCCGCCCGGTGCGTCGCCCGACGCCGTGATCCCGTGCGGTCGGTACACGATCCTGGACTTCGCACGGCACCCGCTGCCGCTCGGGCCGCAGCGGTCCTGATCCCGGAAGCGGATGCACGATCCGCCGGACGGGCTCAGGCCTGAACCGGCGGAGCCCCGGTGGTCGAACCGGCGCGGAAACGGCAGGTGAGGTGCACCGACTCACCCGGTTCGCCGTCGAGCATGCGCACGATCTGCTCACCGGCCGCGCGTCCCTTGCGCACCGCCGGCTGCACGGTCGTCGTCAGTCGGTAGTCTCCGAGGCCGTCCACGGCGATGCCGTCGAAGCCGGCGACGCTCACGTCCTCGGGCACGCGCAGGCCGAGCTCCTCCGCGGCGCGGATCACGCCGACCGCGAGCAGGTCGCTCTGCGCGAGGACCGCGGTGGGCCGAGTCGCGGGATCGGAGAGCAGCTCACGCCCCGCGATCATGCCCTCGTCGATCAGACTGCCTGCGGCGCTGATCGCCGGTGCGTCCGGGAACACCTCTCGCGCCCCGGCCAGGCGGTCGAGCGTGACGTCGACGGTCGCCGCGGCGATGTGCTCGGGGGTGACCGGACCGCGACTCCGTGCGGCGTCCAGCGCGAGGGTCACCAACGCGACGTTCTCATGCCCCAACTGGAATACGTGCCGTGCGACCTCGGCCTCGGCCTCGCGGTTGTCCAGTGTGATCTGGGGGATCTCCTCCCCCGCATCGCCCTCGATGATCACGACGGGCAGGCCGCGGCCGCGCACGATCTCGAGCGCCTCGCGGGTTCGCGCGGAGCATCCGATCAGCACGACGGCGTCGACCGGTGCCTCGGTGACGGGGTGCGCGCCCTCGCCCTGCGGGTCGTCTCGCAGCAGGAGCAGGCCGGCACTCGCCTCGGCCAGCGCGTCGGTCAGGCCGTCCATCATGGCCGTCGTCACCGGGTCGAGGAACGCGTGCCGCAGATGTCCGCCGAGCACGACGGCGACGATGCCGCTGCGGCCGAGCCGCAGCGAGGCCGCGCGCGGGTCGGGACCGGTGTACCCGAGCTCGGATGCCGCGGCGAGCACCTTCTCGCGGGTCGCATCGGCGACGTTCACCTTGCCGCTGAACACCACGGATGCCGTGGACGTCGACACCCCGGCGGCGTGCGCCACGTCGGCGAGGGTGGCTCGGCGGTCGTTCATACCCCCGAGCATAACCCGCGCGTTCACAACCTTCGAATCGATTCGATACGATGGGGGACATGGACTCCGCCCTCACCCGCTCGCAGTTCGTGCGCTGGCGCGCCGCGATCTTCGCCATCTTCCTCGCCAGTGGCCTGTCGATCGCGACCTGGGCGTCCCGGGTCCCCGACATCAAACTCGCCCTCGACATCGACAAGGCGCAGGTCGGTCTGCTGCTGCTCGCCGCGGGCATCGCGTCGATCATCGGCATCTCGACCAGCCCCGCGATGATGGCGCGCACCGGTGCCCGCCGGGGGATGCTGCTGATGATGCTGATCTTCGGTGTCGGCGTCGCCCTCATCGGCCTCGGCACGAACGTCTTCGGCTCGGTGCCCATGGTCGTCGCCGGCCTCGCCCTGTTCGGTTACGGCAACGGCAACCTCGACGTGATGATGAACGTCGAGGCGACGGCGATCGAGCAGCAGATGGGCAGAACGGTGCTGCCGGTCTTCCACGCGTTCTTCAGCCTCGGCACCGTCCTCGGCGCGGGCGCGGGCGCGCTGGCCGTGAGCATCGGCGCCGACGTCGCCGTGCACTCGATCACGATCTCGGTGGTGATCGTCGCCGCTGCGGTGGTCTGCTACCTCAACGTGCCCGTCCGCGAGGCGGCCCTCGATCCGGAGCCGCAGGAGAAGCCGCACTGGCGCGAGCGGATGCACGTCGCGCTGTCGGCCTGGCGCGAGCCGCGCACCTACGCGCTGGGCGTGGTCATGCTGGGCATGTCCTTCGCCGAGGGCGGCGCGAACGACTGGCTCGCGCTCGGAACCGCGGAGGACCACGGCGCCGGGGCGGCTGCGGGAGCGGCGGCACTGGCCGTGTTCTCCATCGCGATGACCGTGGTGCGCGTGTTCGGCGGGCCGCTGGTCGACCGCTTCGGCCGCGTGGTCGTGCTGCGCGTGCTCGCGGTCACCGCCGCCGGCGGCATCCTGCTCTTCATCCTCGCGCCGAACACCCCGCTGGTGTTCGTCGCCGCCGCGCTGTGGGGGATCGGCGCCTCGCTCGGCTTCCCGCTCGGGATGTCGGCGGCGGCCGACGACCCCGCCAAGGCCGCCGCCCGGGTGAGTGCAGCGGCGACCATCGGATACATCGCGTTCCTCGGCGGCCCGCCCGTGCTCGGCTTCATCGCCAACCACATCGGCCTGCTGAACACGCTGTACATCCTGGTCGTGCTCGCCGCCCTGTCGGGCCTGTTCTCGGGAGCCGCCCGCCCGCTGCGTGCCGAGGAGATGACCCCCACAGAGCGCTGAGCCGGTCGCTCAGTCCCGACGGCGCGCACGCGCCAGTGCTGCGGCGTGCGACCGGCTTCGCGCGCCCAGCTTCGCGAGCACGTTCGACACGTGCGTCTTCACGGTGGGCACCGAGATGCCCAGCCTCTCGGCCAGTTGCGCGTTCGACCAGCCGTTCAGGATGCCGTCCAGCACCTCCTGCTCGCGAACGGTGAGCCCCGATGCGGGCGGATCCTCAGCGTCCTGCACCGCCGCGCCCGCCCGCGCCGCGACGAGCGCTCGGCGGGTCACCCGCGGATCGAGCACGCCGTCGCCGGCGGCCACGGCCTGGACGGCATCGACCAGCGTCGCGGCGTCCACGGTCTTGAGCAGGAAACCCACCGCACCGGCACCGATGGCGTCACGGACCAGGTCGTCCTCGTCGAAGCTCGTCAGCACGAGCACATCCGCGAGGGACTCGTCGACGATCTGACGCGTCGCAGAGACACCATCGCGTCCGGGCATGCGCAGGTCCATCAGCACCACGTCCGGCCGCAGCGCCCGCGCATTGCGCACCGCGACCTCACCGTCGCCCGCCTCACCCACCACACGGACGCCGTGCGATTCGAGCATGATCCGCAGCCCGGCGCGGATCGCTCCGTGGTCGTCGGCGATGAGCACCGTTGGCGAAGGCGCCCCGGTCATGCCGCAGCCTGCCGGGGGAGTACGGCCTGCACGGACCAGCCGTCCGCCGTCGGCCCGGCCCGGAACTCGCCGCCGATGGCCCGGATCCGTGCAGCCAGAGCGGTCAGACCTGTGCCCGAGCCGGAGAGCGCCGTTCCGGTGCGTGCGCTGCCGCCGCGGGAGTCCACCCTGACGACGATCGTCTCGTCGTCACCGCTGAGCAGGACGTCGACCTCGGACCCCGCCGCATGCCTGGCGCAGTTCGTGAGGGCCTCGCGCACCAGGCCCGTCGCTGCCTCGCCGGTGGTCTCGGACACCCCGCCCGTGATCGTGTCGCGGTGTCGGATCTTCAGCCCGGCTGTTTTGCCGGCGCTCACCAGCGCCGGCACGTCGGCCAGCTGAGGGGGAGTGGAGAGGGCTCCTCCTGCGTCGCGCAGCACCGAGATCATCGAGCGCAGCGCCTCGTGCGCGTCGAGGCTGGCGTCGCGCACGGCTCGCAGCGCCGCGCGGTCGCGCCCTTCGTCCGGTGCGGTCGACAGTGTGGCCTCGGCGCGGATGGCGATGGCGGACACGTGTCCGGCGACCACGTCGTGTAGCTCCCGCGCCATCACCTCCCGTTCGTCGCGGATCGTGTCGCGGGCGGCATCGCTCGCTCGTCTCCCCTCCAACTCCGCGAGCTCCTCGGCACGCCCGACCGCGACGGCCCACCAGTAGTCGGTGCCGAACAGCGTGCCCACCGCGACGGCGAGCACGACCGCCACCTGGGAGTTCCCGTCGGTGCGCAGCCATGCGGTGACGGCGAAAGCGGCCGTGGTGAAGACGATCCCCGCCGCGATCGTGCCGCGGCGGCGTGCCGACCCGCGGTGCACCGCATGCCAGAGCAGATCGAGCAGCACCAGCATCGACCCCAGCCCTCCGGCGGTGAGGAGGTCTGCCAGGAACAGCAGCGCCGCGAGGCTCAGCGCGGTCACCGGGATCCGGTCCCGCAGCGCGACCAGAACGCAGCCGGGGAGCGCGAACAGCAGTCCCCACCAGGAGTCGACGGGGTGGGCGGTGACCCGGAACAGATCCCAGATCCCGGTCAGGCCGATGGGGATCGCCACCACGCTGATCGCGGCGAGCGCGAGCGCGTCCCACGTGGCGCGGGGCAGCAGTCGGGCGACGGCCGGCAGATGACGGGACAGGATCGGAACCGACGACGACGGATCCACGAAGCCAAGAGTGCTCGTGCCGCCCGGTTCCCTCCGCATCGCTCCATGCAAGCATGCGGGCGCGCTCCGCGCATCGGTCCAAGGGATGAGTGGCTGCTCCTCGGCCGAAAGGATGAGGGCGCGACAGCATCGCTGCGACCTTCGCCCGATCCGCTCGCCCCGGCGGATCGAGAGGCTGGGAAGCATGGAGCTCCTCGCCGATTCCCCCGTGGCCATCACGCTGGCCGTCCTCGCGCTGCTCGACGGCCTGAGCGTCGGCACCCTGCTCATCCCTGTGTTCCTGCTGCTCTCTCCGGGACGGGTGCGTGCGGGCCGCATCCTGCTCTACCTCGCGTCGATCACCGTGTTCTACCTGGTGGTCGGGCTGCTGTTCCTCTGGGGTCTGGTCAACCTGGTCGATGTCGCTGCGGAGTTCCTCGCCTCACAGGCCGGTCTGAGCCTTCGCCTCCTCGTGGGCGGCGGGATGCTGGTCGGTTCCTTCTTCATCCCCGGTTCGAAGGGGCGGGAGGTCGCCGCACCCGTGCGGTCTGAGAGCGCGCGGGTGAGCAGCATGGAAGCCGGCGCCGGAGCAGCCGCCTTGACGCCCCCACCGCCGACGGCTGCACCGGACGCGCCGACGCCGCGACCCGGTCGCCTGACGCGGTGGCGCGATCGGCTGCTCGATCCGGCCACGCCGCCGGTCGTGGTCATCGGCGTGGCGATCGCCGCAGGCCTCGTCGAAGTGGCCACGATGCTCCCCTACATCGTCGCGATGACCATGCTGGCGGATGCCGACTACGGCGCCCCGCTGCGGATCTCGGCCCTTGTCGGCTACTGCCTGCTGATGATCGCGCCGGCGCTTCTGCTGCTGGTGCTGCGCGTCGCCGCCGCGCGCCACGTCGAGAAGCCGCTGCAGCGGATCGCCGACTGGCTGGCCCGCAACGGCGCCGAGAGCACGGCGTGGATCGTCGGCATCATCGGATTCCTCATCGCTCGCGGCGCGGCATCCGAACTCGGGCTGTTCGCCTTCCTCGACCGGCTCACCTGAGCCCGGTGCCGGGGCTCGCGGCCGACGAAGTAGGCTCGTCGGGTGCGTCTCGTCATCGCCCGCTGTGCCGTCGACTACTCCGGCCGCCTCAACGCCCATCTGCCCCCGGCCACCCGTGTGCTGATGCACAAGGGCGACGGCAGCCTGCTCGTGCACTCGGACGGCGGCAGCTACAAGCCGCTGAACTGGATGAGCCCGCCGTGCTCGCTCACCACCGAGGAGCCCGGCGAGGAAGAGGCGTCGGCCGGCGTCGTCGAGGTCTGGCGCGTGACGCACAAGAAGACCGGTGATGCACTGCGCGTGCAGATCTACGAGATCCTGAGTGACTCGAACCACGACCTCGGCATCGACCCTGGACTGCAGAAGGACGGCGTCGAGGCCGACCTGCAGCGGCTGCTCGCCGAGCAGGTCGACCTGATCAGCGAGGGAGCGACGCTGGTGCGTCGCGAGTTCCCGACGGCGATCGGCCCGGTCGATCTCATGGTGCGGGATGCCGGGGGAGCGGCCATCGCCGTCGAGGTGAAGCGCCGCGGCGACATCGACGGCGTCGAACAGCTCACCCGCTACCTCGAGCTGCTCGGACGCGACCCGCATCTGGCCCCCGTGCAGGGCGTGTTCGCCGCCCAGGAGATCAAGCCGCAGGCCCGTGTGCTCGCCGAGGACCGCGGCATCCGCTGCCTTGTTCTCGACTACGAGGACATGAAGGGCACCGAGTCAGGCGCTCCGCGCCTGTTCTGAACCCGGGCGTCCAGCAGAGGCCCGTCACGCCTGCAGGCACGATTCACGGATGTCGGCGAGAACGGTCCGGATCCGCCTGCATCCGATGTTCCTGCCTGCAGATGTGACCGAGATCAGCCGACGTCCGGCGCGATCGTCTTCGCGTCCTGCGCGG
>JAITUD010000485.1 GCA_031286555.1 Microbacterium sp.
AGCGTTCACGAGATAACCCTGCATCCTCGGCCCGCTTCTCGTGGATTCACAGGCGCCGTCGAAACCGATCAGCCCCGTGGACCTTCTTGCGAAGGAGCCGCTGTCGCACTGTTGATTTATCACCTCGGATGCTTCGCAGCCGAGCACTACAGACTACAACGGATGCTGCCGCCGCGCCATTCCGCGTCAGTGCGACCGTGCGACGGTGCGACTCAGACCCGGCGTCGCCGGGCGAGCAGCATGGTGATCGCGCCGGCGGACAGCAGCGCGGCCCCGGCGCCGATCGCAGGCCACGGGTCGACACCGGTCGTGGCGAGCCCACCAGAGCCGCCGGACGACTCCGATGGAGCAGGCTCCGGCGAGACGGGCGGAGTCGAGGTCGGCGTCGGAGTCGGAGTGACCTCCACCGGGGTGAGGACGAAGTCCTGCCCCTCGACCAGCTCGCCGGCATCCGTGATCGTGATCGTGCGCGACGTCGGGGACGCCGACGCGAAGCCGTCGGGCAGGACGATCTCGATCGCGTACTCCCCCGGAGGGAGATCGCCGAGGCCGTAGGCTCCGCCGGCATCGGTCGTCGTCGTCCTGGTTCCCTGCGGTCCGGTGATCCGCAGGGTCGTCCCCGGCTGCGGGGCGGCGTCGGTCGTCGTGACGGTGCCGGCGACCTCACCGAGGCGGGCGAGCGCGAAGTCGACGTCCGTGATGTCGTCACTCGCGACAGTCTCCGCACGCGAGGCCACCCCGGACACGATGTATCCCTCCGGCGCCTCGACGCGCACCGTGTACGAGCCGGCGTCGAGGCCCGGGAAGGAGTACGTGCCGTCGGCGGCCGTGACCGTGCTGAGGCTGCCGCCCGGTCCCTCCGCGGTGACGACGACGCCCCCCACTCCGGTGCCGGCCGCGGTCACCGCGCCGGAGAGGGTCGGCTGCGCCTGCAGCACGAAGTCCTGGTCGGTGATCGGCGTCTCGGTGCCCTCCGGCACGGTGAACGGCGGAGGCGAGGTGATGACCGTGTACCCGTCGGGCGCGGTGACGGTGAGCGTGTGGGGGCCCACCGGAACATCGTCGATCAGATAGCTGCCGTCGGCGCGAGTGCGCACGGTGGTGCCGTCGTCCAGCGTGATGATCGCGCCGGCGATCGGCTCGCCTCCGGCATCGCGCACGGTTCCGGAGACCGCTACGGGCACGATGTCGCGCACAGAGAAGTCCGCCACGCCGTCTGCATCGGTCAGGTCCACAGCCCTGCTGGACTCGTCGCTGATCTTGCCTGCCGGCGGGTCGATCTCGACCGTGTACCCGGCCGTGGCCACGGCGGCCGGAAAGTCGTACGCACCGTCGGCCCCGGTCGTGGTCTCACCGATCACGACTCCGTTCACGTCGATCAGACGCACGGCGACGCCGGCGACGGGCGCGCCCGCCGTGGTGTCCTGCACGGTGCCGGTCACGCCACGGGTGATCGCGCTGAACCAGGTCTGGTAGACGGGGAACCCCGATCGGCGGGTGAATGTGAAGGTCATGGAGGAGATCGACGCCGTGGGCTGGAACCAGGCGGCTGCCCCCGAGGTGTCCTGTGCGGCGGCGTTGCCGGTGAGGGTGCTTGTCGCGGCGTCCCACGTGGGGATGTCGGCCGCATCTCCCGTGCACGACGGCTTGCCCGCGACACCGGGAGCGCAGTAATTGAACCCGTTCTGGAATCCCAGCTGCGCGGCCGTGAGCGTCCCGCCGTCGGGACCGATCGCGTGGATCCGCACGGCGTCGGCATCAATGTCCCCGAGCGTGAACGCCCAGCCGGAAGGCGGCGTCGACTGTGCGAACGTGTAGGTCGTGATCGACGGCGAGGTCGCGTTGTCGGCCTTCGGTCGGAGGTTCAGGTACTGCTGATCACGGCTGGAGCCGTACACGGCGCCCACCGGCGTGCCCTCGGACAGCCAGGTGCTGGCGCCGGAGATCACCCCGACGGATCCGGATCGCGAGGTGCTCGTGAACGTCGCGTCGAGCTGCGGCGTCGATGCGATCGACACCGCCCCGGTGTAGGCGCCGGACACGCCCGCCATCGGCGCCCACTGCGACCAGGCTCCCGCCGTCGCGGCGCTCGCGGTCATCGTCGTCGTCAGCACGGCGGCAGCAGCCAGAAGGCCGATGACGCTCCCCCTCATCAGTCGCACGCGCAACATCTTGGCATACCAAAGCCTGACCGACCAGGCCTACTGCCGTTTCCGCGGACCGGTGGGTGCCGTAGAGTCCCCCTCATGAGCGACGTCATCATCACGGTCCGGGGCGAGAACGAGGCACGCATCGCACCGGAGCGCGCGGTCATCCATCTCACGATCCGCGCCGAGGGTCCGGA
Source organism: Microbacterium sp. (assembly GCA_031286555.1). Classification (GTDB taxonomy): domain Bacteria; phylum Actinomycetota; class Actinomycetes; order Actinomycetales; family Microbacteriaceae; genus Microbacterium. The sequence continues at coordinate 2,345 of JAITUD010000485.1, forward strand.
GCGGGCGTCCGCGGTCGACGAGGCCACGCGCCTCGCGGAGCCCGTCCGACAGAGCATCGTGGATCGCACGGACTCCGACGCCGTCGTGGAGTGGTCCAGCACTCGCATGACCGTGCATGCGGAGCGTCCGTGGAACAGCGAGGGCAAGCGGCTCGCGCCGGTGTACCACGCGGCGATCTCGTTCACCGTGACGTTCGCCGAGGCCTCCGAACTCTCGCTCTGGGTCTCGGATGTCGCCGTGCGCGACGGCGTCGAGATCGGCGGCGTCGACTGGCAACTCACCCCGCAGACCAGGTCGCGCACCGAGCGGGATGTCGCGGCCGAGGCCGTCTCCGTCGCGGTGGCCCGCGCCGAGGCCTACGCCGCCGCCCTCGGCCTGCACACGGTCACGCCCGTCGAGATCGCCGACCTCGGGCTGATCTCGCGTCAGGAATCGGCTGCGCCGCCGCAGGGGAAGATGCTGATGCGCGCGGCGGCATTCGACTCCTCCGGCGGGCCCGGCATGGTCTACGAAGCCGAGGACATCGTGGTGTCGGCGACAGTGGAGGCCCGGTTCAGCGCGAGCTGACGCCC
>JAITUD010000020.1 GCA_031286555.1 Microbacterium sp.
GCGCCCAGAGGATGCCGGTGGCCACGGTCATCCTGGCGTTGATGTCGACGTCCTCGAGGTCCTTCTCCATCCCGAACCGGACCAGCAGCAGGATCAGCGCACCGAGCAGGACGTTCAGCGCCGCGTAGAGCAGCGACAGCAACCAGGCCCAGCGCCGGCCGCGGCGCAGCCCGTTCAGCACGAGCAGGGTGACAGCGACGTCGATCAGCACGCTCCAGTGCAGGGTCGCGGCCGGAACAGTGTCGCCGAACGGTCCGGATGTGGGCACGTAGTCCGCGATCGTCGAGATCACGACCAGCACGATCATCGCCCAGAACGCGAGCAGCCGCTGCTCGCGCACCGTCGCACGGCGCAGCGTCAACGTCCTTTCGACACCGAGCACGAGCAGCACCGCGGCGGCATGCTCGAGATCCTCGATCGCGCCCCAGAGCAACAGAGTGACGAAGACGTAGCTCAGCAGGATCAGCCAAGCCCGGTTCCGCCAGGGCGACTGCAGCACGCCGACCGCGACGGCGATGCAGGCGAGAAAGCCTCCGCTCGGCCCGACATCCAGCGACGCGGCCTGAGCCTGCACCCAGGGCCAGGCCGGTGTGACGACCGTGAGAGCCCAGAGCAGGGCGGCCGTCGCAGCGACGGCGAAGAGCTGACCGCCCGCGAACCAGGCCAGGGTCACTCGCCAGCCGCGATGCCACTCCAGGAACGCGACCCCCACCAGCAGTGCGACGAGTAGAAGGTAGCCGAGCGGCTGGGCGGCGATGAAGGTGCCCGTCAGCGGCGTCCACCAGCGACCGGCCTGGAATGCGGGCAGTCCATAAGCCAGGTCGTTCCACAGCGGGCTGTCTTTGAACGGCCGCCACAGGGCTCCGGTGGCCAGCCCCGCCGCGAGCAGGACGAACAGGATGCCTGCGCTGATCGGCAGGCGGCGGATGCCGCGCAGCATCCGCCCCGCGCGCACGGGGGACGTCGAGGTGTCTGTCATGTCGCCTTTCCGGGTGCGCCGGGGAACGCCCCTCATTCTGGCGTATCCGCGTCTGTTGCACAGGGGCATCAGCCCAGTACTCTGGCGTAGCTCAAATCACTGATGCCCGAGGAGGCACCATGTCCGACATCTCCCGGCCTGAATCGGGTTGGCGCGCGTTCTGGAACCGGGGCGGGTGGTGGAAGGCGCTGATCGTCGTCGTGGTCTACCTGGTCGTGTACCAGTTCATGCCTGCACTCTGGGCTCCGGCGATCGCCGCCGCGGGGGAGACCTTCGCCTCGCCCGCGGGCGTTTTCTGGGGACTCGGCATGCCCGTGATCGTCGGCTCCGTGATCCTGCTGCTCTTCTCGTGGTCGCTCGGCTGGTTGCCGGTGCCGCTGTTCTCGAAGCAGCCGGTGCCCGCACGCGGCTGGATGTGGATCGCGGTCGTGCTGGTCCTGATCCCGATCCTGCTGCGCCTGTTCGGCACCGATTACAGCAGGTACTCGGTCGGCACCATCATCATGGCGTTCGCGACCGGCCTGTTCATCGGCCTGTCCGAGGAGCTGCTCACCCGCGGCCTCGTGGTGAACCTGATGCGTCGGGCCGGGCACAAGGAGCTGGCGGTCGCCGCGGTCTCGTCGCTCTTCTTCGCGCTGCTGCACTCGACCAATCTCTTCGCCGGTCAGTCGTTCGTGGCCGTCGGCTACACGCTGCTCTACACGTTCGGATTCGGCGTGCTGATGTACCTGATCATGCGGGCGACCGGAAATCTCGTCTGGGCAGTGATCCTGCACGGCCTCACCGATCCGACCGGCTTCCTCGCCAGCGGTGGCGTCGACACCGGCGACGGCGGCTCGGGCGGCCTGCTCGGGCTGGTCTTCCCGGCCACGGTCGTGCTCATCCTCGCCGGCTTCGTCCTGCTGTTCTTCATCCGCGGGCAGGCGTACCCGGAACTCGCGAAGAAGAAGGCCGTCGCCACGGTCTGAACGACAAAGAGGGAGGGATCGGGGCCGCGCACCGCGGTATCCCGATCCCTCGTCCCATGTGCGCGTCAGGCGACGGCGGACCTGCGGGCGGCTCCGCGACTCTGGCCGACACGGCCGCCGACGGCGCAGATCGCGACGAGACCGAGGACCGCGTAGACGTAGATCGAGGTTCCGGCCAGGTGCACCAGCGGGCTGACCTGCACTGTGGTCGCGTCGATGCCGCCGGTGGCGAGCATGGTCGTCGGGTCGGTGATCGCGTGCAGCAGGATGGCCCACACGATGCTGCCGGTCACGCGCATCACGAGGTACATCGCGATGCCGAAGAAGAAGGTGAAGCCGACCGTCGTGAGAACGGTCGCCGCAGCCTGACCGCCCAGGAGGTTCGAGGTGTGCAACAGCGCGAAGACCAGCGACGAGAGCACCATCACGCTGCGCTCGCCGTAGCCCGCCCTGCGCAACAGGTCCACGGCGATGCCACGGGTGAGCACCTCCTCGGCGAAGCCGATCAGCAGCCCGGTCGCGAACACAGTCAGCGTGGTACCGAGCGTGAAGTGGTCGAAGTCCGTGCCGAGGAATCGCATCACGGCGGCGGTGACCACGACGACGGGGGCGATCCACATCCAGCCACGCCCCTTGATCGGCTGGCGGCCGAAGAGCTCGGGCAGCCACTTCAGCGAGGCGGCGAACACGAGCAGGAGCACTGAGCCGATGAGGATCGGGAACGCGACCCCGAAGAAGACGCCGGCGGCGCTGGAGAGGGGGTCGCTCCGGTCGATGTAGGACCCGAACAGCAGGTCGGTGACCTTGCCGGCGCCGAGGTACAGCCCGAGGTACACGGCTGCGGCGAGCACGGCCTTCCACCATCCGCCGCGGTTCCAGAACCGCTGCCACGGCGATTCCACCTCGATCGCGAAGGAAGGCTGAACCAGCGTGTCGACGCTCATGACGATGTCCTTTCGAAGAGAACCGGTCGGCTGTTCGCTGACCATGTACCCATCGTCGTTCCGCTTGTTTACTCGCGGGAGAGCCCGAGGAATACAGCCACCCCCTACTTCGGTATGCGTCTACTCGGCGTCGTGCACGACGAGCGCGAGCGGCACGCGGTTGTCGATCTGAAGCTTGCCCATGATCCGCCCCACATGCGCCTTCACCGTCGGGATCGACATGAACAGCTCGGCCGCGATCTCGGCGTTCGACAGCCCACGACCCACCCCGCCGGCCACCTCGCGCTCGCGGTCGGTGAGCGCTTCCAGCCGCGTGCGCGCGGCGACTCTGGCGTCTTCGTCTCGCGTGCGCTCCGGCGCGGTCGCCGTCGCGATCAGGCTCTCTGCAACCCGAGGCGACAGCGCCGGCGCACCGGATGCCGCGGAGCGCACGGCGTCGATCAGCTGCTGCGGCGGGGTGTCCTTGA
>JAITUD010000065.1 GCA_031286555.1 Microbacterium sp.
TTGAGGCAGATCCCTCCCCAGTACTTCTCCTCGATGATGGCGGTGGAGAGTCCGAGCTGCGCGCTGCGGACGGCGGCGACGTATCCGCCAGGGCCCGCGCCGAGGATGACGACATCGTAGTGTGGCATGTTCTCAGCCTATCGGTCGGAGGGGTCGGTGGAGGCGGGGGAGTCATCGGATGACGCGGCATCCGCACCGTCGGCGGGCCTGCGTCGGAGGCCGAGCCAGATCGCGATGCCGGCGACGGCCAGGACCGCGACGATCAGCACGGCCCAGGCCCACACCGCGCCCGTCCCCGTCGCGGCGGGAGCGGGAGTCGAGGTGACGGTCACGGTGGGGGCCGGACTGGTGACGGTCTCGGTCGGCTCCGGCGTCGGCTCCGTGGTCGGCGTGGGGGAGGTGGCCGAACCGGTGGTCACCGTGAAGGCGTACTCGCCGGCGATCGGGTGCCCGTCGGCCGAGACGACCTTCCATGCGACGTGATAGGCCCCGGCGGGGCCGCCCGCGGCGAGGGGCTGAGTGACGCTCGTGCCGTCCACCGTCGGCGCGCCCTCCGTGACGGGGGCGCCGGAGGGATCCGTCACCTGGATCATCGTCGCGCCGTCGGCGTCGAGCACGTCACCGCTGAAGGCGAGCACGAGCTGCGCGGGGAGGGTCTCCACAGTGGCATCGGCAGCGGGGTTCGCCGAGACGAGCTCGTCGTGCGCTGAGGCGGACAGGGGGACGGCCAGCAGGAAGGCGGCGGCCAGCAGTGCCGTCACCAGTGCGGCGAGCGGGACTCTTCGAGAGGACCAGGTTGTCTGCACGTCTCCACCCTAGGTCGGCATCCTGTGTCTCAGACCCTCCCGATGCGCTGCTCCGATCCGTTAGTCTTGATGGAAGGAGGGTGACCCGTGACTGACAGCCAGAGCCGATACGGCGACGACGCGATCCACCGCAGCGGCGAGCAGCGCCACGATGTGACGCAGACTTTCGGACACGACTCCGATCTGTCGTTCGTGCCGTTCGGAGTCGAATTGACCGAAGCCGAGCAGTCGGCGATCTCAGCACTGCCTTCGGGGTCGGCGCTGCTCCTGGTGCGCTCCGGCGCGCTGGCCGGCGCGCGGTACCTGCTCGACGCGGATGTGACCACCATCGGTCGTCATCCCGAGGCGGACATCTTCTTCGACGATGTGACCGTGTCGCGTCGTCATGCCGAGATCACCCGCACCGGCACCTCGTTCGAGATCATCGATCAGCGCTCGCTGAACGGCACCTACGTGAACGGCGAGCGCGCTGATCGCAGCCTGCTGCAGAACGGCTACGAGGTGCGCGTCGGCAAGTTCCGACTGAACTTCTTCGCCTCTCCGGTCGACGTCGCGGCTGCGAACGCCTGATGGCGGCCTCGTCCCCAGCCCGCGAGCGCGCAGCGCCCGCGGGCCTGCTGAGTATCGGTCAGGTGCTGTCGAGACTGACCCCGGACTTCCCGGAGATCACGGCCAGCAAGCTGCGCTTCCTCGAGGCGCGGGGGATCGTCACACCGTCGCGCACCGAGTCCGGCTACCGGAAGTTCTCCGCGGCCGATGTCGAGCGGCTGCGCACCGCGCTCACCCTGCAGCGCGACCACTACATGCCGCTGGATGTCATCCGCGAGCAGCTCGATGACGCCGTCGAAGGGCAGCCGGTCTCGCCGCCGCCGTCGATCACGCCGCCGACGCGCCGGTACCGTCGTGAGGAGCTGCTGTTGGCGGCCGGCGCGGCCCCGCAGCTGCTGAACGACGCGATCAGCACCGGTCTGATCGTCGCTGCTGACACCTATGCCGATCAGACCGTCGCGCTGCTGCGCAGTCTGGTGGCGCTCGACCGCCATGGCATCGAGCCGCGCCACCTGCGCACGCTGCGTCAGGGCGCGGAGCGCGAGGTGGCACTGATCGAGTCAGCGCTGCAGCCCATGCTGCGCCGCACGGATGCCGCATCCCGCGGCCGTGCCGGCGAGCTGGCTCCGGAGCTCGCCGCCCGCATCGATGAGGCGCGCAGCATCCTGGTGTCCGTGGCGCTCTCGCGGATGCTCTCATAACGAACAGGTTGCGACACACCTCCGACGCGCACCGGATGTCGTTGCCCGACCACCACCCCTGCTCTACCGTGGAGATAGCCGCTCCGGGGGGAGTGGCACCCGTCTGAGGAGGAGACAACTATGAATGCGGATGAGCTCTCCGGAGACCCGCGCTTCGTGACCGAACTCCTCTTCACGGACGGTCTTCCCGCGATGGACGACGAGGTCGGCTACCGCGGTGCGATCGCCGCCCGCGCGGCGGGCATCACCTCCCGCCAGCTGGACTACTGGGCACGCACCGAGCTGGTCGTCCCCACCGTCCGCGGAGCGAGCGGCTCCGGTTCGCAGCGGCTCTACGGCTTCCGCGACATCCTCGTCCTCAAGCTGGTCAAGCGCCTGCTCGACACCGGTATCTCTCTGCAGCAGATCCGCATCGCGGTCGAGCAGCTCCGCGCCGCCGGCATCCGCGACCTGGCCGGCACCACGCTCATGAGCGACGGCGCCTCCGTCTACCTGTGCACGTCGAACGACGAGGTCATCGACCTGGTCAGTCGCGGACAGGGCGTGTTCGGCATCGCCGTCGGCAAGGTGCTCCGTGAGGTCGAGTCGACCCTCGTCGAGTTCGACCCCACCGCGCCCGACCCGGTCGACGAGCTCGCGCAACGGCGCGCCAAGCGCACCGCCTGACCGGCGTCACCAGACATACGAGAACGCCCGGCCGAAGCCGGGCGTTCTGTCGTATCCGAGGCGTGTCAGGCCTGAGCGCCGGTCTCCGGTACGGGGACACGGCCGGCGCGGACGATCCGGTCCAGCAGCTGGTCGAAGTCGGCGGCGAGCTCCTGGGCGGAATCGCCGGGCCAGATGTGCAGCGGCTTCGCGGCGCCCTGCGCCTGCTGCAGAGAGGTGCGCTCGGGCAGCTGGGGCGAGAGCACCAGCGGGCCGAACATGTCGCGCAGCTCCTTGATGCGGAACTGGTGCTCGATGGACTGCGGGCGCACGCGGTTCACGACGATGCCGAGGGGCTGCAGGCGCGGGGAGAGACCACGGCGGATCTCCTCGATCGCACGCAGCGCGCGGTCGGCAGCGGCGACGGAGAAGAGGCCGGGCTCGGTGACGACCAGGACGCGGTCGCTCGCCGCCCATGCAGTGCGGGTGAGCGCGTTGAGCGAAGGGGCGCAGTCGATGAGCACGAGGTCGTACTCGCTCTCGACGGTCGCCAGAGCCTCTTCGAGCTTCCACACGTCGCGCACGCTGGGGTGCGGTCCGTCGAAGTTGATCGCAGAGGGGCTGCCGATCAGCACGTCGATGGTGCCTGGGTGCACCTTGGTCCACCCGCTGGTGGTGATCGCCTGACGGACCACCTTCTCCTTCGGGCTGGCCAGCACGTCGGCGATGTTCAGCCGGCCGGCGATCTGGATGTCCATACCGGTGGAGACATCGGACTGCGGGTCGAGGTCGACCACGAGGGTACGGATGCCGCGGGCGAAGGCGGCGCTGGCGAGACCGAGGGTCACGGTCGTCTTGCCTACGCCTCCCTTGAGGGAGCTGACGCTGAGTACGTGCACATCCTCCAACTTACAGTGCCCTAGTCTGAGTGAACACTCAGCCCCGCTCCTGTGCGCGTCCTCGCGCACTGATCCAGAGGTGTGCATGTTCCAGAAGATCCTGGTGGCCAACCGCGGTGAGATCGCGATCCGTGCGTTCCGGGCGGCCTTCGAGGTGGGGGCGCGCACCGTCGCCGTGTTCCCCTATGAGGACCGCGGTTCGAGGCATCGGCTGAAGGCCGACGAGGCGTACGAGATCGGTGAGCGCGGGCATCCGGTGCGCGCCTATCTCGATGTGGACGAGATCGTCCGGGTCGCCGTGGAATCGGGGGCGGACGCGATCTACCCCGGCTACGGCTTCCTCTCCGAGAACCCCGAGCTCGCCGAGAAGGCGGCCGCCGCCGGCATCGCGTTCATCGGTCCGCCTGCGCACGTGCTGGAGATGGCGGGGAACAAGGTCGAGGCCAAGCGGCACGCGATCGGCGCCGGAGTCCCGGTGCTGCGCTCGACCGAGGCATCCGACGATGTGGACGAGCTGGTCGACCAGTCTGACGCGATCGGATTCCCACTGTTCGCGAAGGCCGTCGCCGGAGGAGGCGGCCGCGGAATGCGGCGGGTCGAGACGAAGAGCGAACTCGCCGCGGCGCTTGCCGAGGCGATGCGCGAGGCGCAGAGCGCCTTCGGCGACCCGAGGATGTTCCTGGAGCAGGCCGTCCTGCGTCCTCGGCACATCGAGGTGCAGGTGCTGGCGGATGCCACGGGCGAGACGGTCCACCTGTTCGAGAGGGACTGCTCGGTGCAGCGACGCCATCAGAAGGTGGTCGAGATCGCGCCGGCGCCGAACCTGGATGAGGATGTGCGGCAGGAGCTGCACAGGCACGCTGTCGCGTTCGCCCGATCCATCGGCTACGTGAACGCCGGAACGGTGGAGTTCCTGCTGGAGACGGCGGGGGAGCGCACCGGCGAGGTGGTGTTCATCGAGATGAACCCGCGCATCCAGGTGGAGCACACCGTCACCGAGGAGATCACCGACGTCGACCTGGTCCAGGCGCAGATCCGGATCGCGGCGGGCGCCACCCTCGTCGAGCTCGGCCTCGAGCAGGACGACATCCATCTGCGCGGCGCTGCACTGCAGTGCCGGATCACGACGGAGGACCCGGCGCAGGGATTCCGCCCGGACACCGGCAAGATCACCACCTACCGCTCGCCGGGCGGCGCGGGCATCCGTCTCGACGGCGGCACCGTGCATCAGGGCGCGCAGATCAGCCCGCACTTCGACTCGATGCTCTCGAAGCTGACCTGTCGCGGTCGCGACTTCTCGGCGGCGGTCTCCCGGGCGCGTCGTGCGCTGGCGGAGTTCCGCATCCGCGGGGTGTCGACCAACATCCCGTTCCTGCAGGCGCTGCTCGACGACCCGGCATTCGTCGCGGGCGACATCAGCACCTCCTTCATCGACGAACGACCCGAGCTGCTGCAGGGCCGGGTCTCGAAGGACCGCGGCTCGAAGATCCTGAACTGGCTGGTGGACGTCACCGTCAACAGGCCGAACGGGGCCCACCCCGGCACCGCCGATCCGAGTGCGAAGCTTCCCGCGACCGACCTCGCCGCCGAGCCGCCGGCAGGCTCGCGGCAGCGGCTCGTCGAGCTCGGCCCCGAGGGCTTCGCGCGGGCGCTGCGTTCGCAGACGGCCCTCGCCATCACGGACACGACGTTCCGCGACGCGCATCAGTCCCTGCTGGCTACGCGGGTGCGCACCCGCGATCTGGTCGCGGCGGCACCGCACCTGGCGCGGCTCACGCCCGGCCTGCTCTCGGTCGAGGCCTGGGGCGGGGCGACTTATGACGTCGCCCTCCGCTTCCTCGGCGAGGATCCCTGGGAGCGGCTCGACAAGCTCCGCACGGCGCTGCCGAACATCGCGATCCAGATGCTGCTGCGCGGGCGCAACACGGTCGGCTACACGCCGTACCCGACGGCCGTCACGGACGCGTTCGTGCACGAGGCCGCGGCATCCGGCATCGACATCTTCCGCATCTTCGACGCCC
>JAITUD010000117.1 GCA_031286555.1 Microbacterium sp.
GCCGAAGGAGGAGGTGCGCGGGTAGCTCATGTCGTCTCGCAGTGATCGTGTCGGATGCTGCTGCGAGGACGACCTGTCCGGATTGTGACCTGACGGGCCGCGGTACCACCCCACTTGCCCGCCTCACGACGAGCCGCTCTCACTGCGGCGATGACGGGCCTGCCCCGCTCGGTTCTAGTTGCTTCGCTCGCTGAGCTTGACGAAGCGTTCTTCCGAGAGCTCCCCGGTGATGTCCGGATCAAAGCTGGTCAGGTCATTCTACGCAGTCTCCGCTGAAACCGGCGTGCACGGATGCACGGCGGGTGTGCGGGATCGGCTCTTGATCATGAACGGACTTTCAGGTCAGGATGACCCCGGTGCGTCGACCCGTGACGCGCCGTCTCACACGACTACAAGGAGGTAGGCGGATGTCGAGCACGGAAAAGGCCGTGAAGGCGCGCTCTGGACTGAAGAAGGTCGTCGCCGCATCGATGGCGGGCACCATCGTCGAGTGGTACGAGTTCTTCCTCTACGCCAGCGCGGCCACCCTGGTCTTCAATCACATCTTCTTCCCCGCCAGCGACAACCCGCTGGACAACATCATCAAGGCGTTCCTCACCTACGCCGTCGGCTTCGTGGCCCGTCCGCTGGGCGGCATCGTGTTCGGGCACTTCGGCGACAAGTACGGCCGCAAGAAGCTGCTGCAGCTGGCGATCATCCTCGTCGGCGCGGCGACCTTCCTGATGGGCTGCCTGCCGACCTTCGACCAGGTCGGCTACGCCGCGCCCATCCTGCTGATCATGCTCCGCTTCCTGCAGGGCTTCGCAGTGGGCGGCGAGTGGGGAGGCGCCGTCCTCCTGGTCGCCGAGCACTCCCCCGACAAGGAGCGCGGCTTCTGGGCGAGCTGGCCGCAGGCCGCGGTCCCGGCCGGAAACCTCATCGCCACCGTGGTGCTGCTGACGCTGTCGTGGACGCTCTCCCCCGAGGCCTTCCTCGCCTGGGGCTGGCGTGTCGGGTTCTGGCTGTCGGTCATCATCGTCGCCGTCGGCTACTACATCCGCACGAAGGTCTCTGATGCCCCGATCTTCGCCGAGGCGCAGGCCGAGATGGAGCAGCGCAAGTCCACGTCGTACGGCGTGCTCGAGGTGCTGCGCCGGTACCCGCGCGGCGTGTTCACCGCGATGGGACTCCGCTTCGGCGAGAACATCCTCTACTACCTCGTCGTGACGTTCTCGATCACCTATCTGTCGGCGCACCTGCAGATGGACACCGCCGTCATCCTGCTGCTCCTGCTGTTCGCTCACGTCGTCCACTTCTGCGTCATCCCGCTGGTCGGCCGGCTGACCGACCGGATCGGGCGCAAGCCGGTGTACGCGGCGGGTGCGATCCTGGGCGCGCTGTGGGGCTTCATGGCGTTCCCGGTGTTCGACACCAAGAACGACATCGTAATCGTGCTGGTGCTGATGGTCGGCCTGGTGATCCACGCGCTGATGTACTCGGGCCAGCCGGCCATCATGGCCGAGATGTTCCCGACGCGGATGCGGTACTCCGGTGTCTCCCTCGGCTACCAGGTGACCTCCATCGTCGCGGGTTCGCTCGCACCTGTGATCGCGACCATGCTGCTCAGCCGGTTCGGCACCTGGGTGCCGATCGCGATCTACCTGGTCATCGCGTGCGGTGTCTCCCTGGTCGCCGTCATCGCGATGCGGGAGACGAAGGGCGCCTCACTGCGCGAGATCGACGAGGAGGACCGTCGCCGCGTGGAGGCCGAGACGGCCGCGACCGCGACCTCTTGACCCTGCCGGTGGGCGGGTGGGCTCTGCTCACCCGCCCACCGCTGTGCCCGCGTCCTCGAGGATCGCACGGAAGGTCTCGGCGACGGCCGGGGTGCGCAGCGACTCCTCGCGGGTCGTCGCCCAGTAGTGCACGCGATGGCCGTAGGCCTCCGGGAGCACCCGCACCAGTGCGGGATCCTTGGCCGCCAGGTAGTCGGGCAGCAGTGCGATGCCGGCGCCCGCAGACGTCGCCGTGAGATGGCCGAACACCCCGGTGGACCGGATGCTGGGTCGCGCGGACGGCAGCGCCATGAAGGCGTCGTCGAGCTCGTCGATGTGCATCTCCGCGTCGACGTAGAAGATCACCGGATGCTCCGCGAGGTCGCCGATCCTCCGCGGCGCGCCACGGCGCTCCAGGTAGTCCGGCGCGGCGAACAGGGCGAGTGTGTAGCCGTGCAGCGGCGTCGACAGGGCGTTGCGCACCTTCGAGCGGCCGACGCTGACCTCGATGTCGACGCCTGAGCGGTGCTGACGCACCCGTCGGGTCGCGCTGATCACCTCGAACGAGATCTCGGGATGCCGCTCTCGCACGGCGGCGAGGATCGGCATCAGGAAGATCGCCGAGTACGCATCGGGGGCGGCGATGCGCACCAGGCCGCGCAGCCCCTCGGTCTCGGGTTCGGCGAGCAGGGCCAGCTCCCTCTCGATGTTCTCGGCGGCGGCGAGCGCGCGTCTGCCCAGTGGGGACAGCTCCCACCCGGCGGCTGACCCCACCAGCAGGTGCCCTCCCATCGCCTCCTCCAGGGCGGCGATGCGCCGCGACACCGTGGAGTGGTTCACCCCGAGCACCTGCGCGGCAGCCGTGTACCGGCCCAGGCGCGCGACGGCGAGGAAGGTGATCAGCCATTCGGGACTCGGCTCACGCATCGAAGCTCTCCTCCTGCGTGCATCTATGCACAGCGTGCGTGCAAGATTACCTCGGAATGTGCGTTGATCGAGAGCCATAGACCGACCTATCGTGTGAGCGCAGGCGCAGCGACGCGTCGCAGAGGCACTCAGTCGAGGAGGACGAAGATGGCCACGATCGCATGGATCGGTTTGGGCAACATGGGCGGAGCGATGACGGCCAGGCTGGTCGCAGCAGGGCATCGCGTGCTCGGCGTCGACCTGAACCCCGCGGCCCGCGCTGCAGCCGCAGCGGCGGGCGTCACGGTCGTGGAGACCGTGGCAGAGGCCGTCGCCGAGGCGGATGCGGTGTTCACGATGCTCCCCAAGGGCGAGCACGTCCGGGCCGTGTACGAGGGCGCGGACGGGATCTGGGCGAACGCGCCGCAGGACGCCCTGCTCGCGGACAGCTCCACGGTCGACATCGACACCAGCCGCCACTGCCACGAGACCTCGCAGTCCCTGGGCTTCCGCTTCGTCGACGCGCCGGTCTCCGGCGGGGTCGCGGGGGCATCCGCAGGCACCCTCACGTTCATGCTCGGCGGCTCTTCCGAGGACATCGACGCCGCCGCCGCCTTCATCACCCCGATGTCGGGGAACATCATCACCGCCGGCGGTCCCACGGCGGGGATCGCCGCGAAGCTGGCGAACAACATGATGCTCTTCATCTCGCTGCTCGCCGCCGCGGAGGGCTCCCAACTCGCCGCCGGGCTCGGGCTGGACCCGAAGACCTTCTGGGAGATCGCGCGGGTGTCCAGCGCCGATTCCTGGGCGATGCGCACCTGGTATCCGGTTCCGGGCATCGTGCCGAGTGCCGCGGCGAATCAGAACTTCGACGCCACCTTCCAGACGCTGCTCGCACGGAAGGACGTGGCGCTCGCCGTCGACGCGGGCACGCGCAACGACCTGAGTCTGCCCGCCGCACAACTGGCGCTGGCGCAGTTCGACCGCCTCATCGAGGAGGGACTGGGCGAGAAGGACTGCTCCCTCATCGTCAAGCTCGTGTCCGCGGACGGAGCCGTCGACGGCTACGACGCCGCGGTCGACTGACCCCGCCGATCCGCACCCGGCACACCTCTGAAGATCGGAGCACCGACATGACCATCACCCTCACCCCCACTCTCATCCCGCATGTGATCGGCGGCCTCGAGTTCACCGACGACGATCGACGGGCACCCGTGTTCAACCCCGCCACCGGGGAGCAGACCGGCGAGGTGCTGCTCGCCGACCCGGCGCGCGTCGACGCGGCCGTGCGGATCGCCGCCGACGCGCAGCGGGCATGGCGACGCGTCGGCCTGGCCAAGCGCTCGCATGTGATGTTCCGGCTGCGCGAGTACATCGAGCAGCACCGCGACGAACTGGCGCGCATCATCACGGCCGAGCACGGCAAGACCGTCGACGACGCGATCGGCGAGATCGTGCGCGGACTCGAGAACGTGGAGTTCTGCGCCGGACTCGTGCACCATCTGAAGGGCGAGTACGCCGAACAGGTGTCGACCGACATCGACGTGCATCAGGTGCGCCAGCCACTCGGGGTCGTCGCGTGCATCACCCCGTTCAACTTCCCGGTGATGGTGCCGCTGTGGATGGTGACCACGGCGATCGCCGCCGGCAACGCGGTCATCCTCAAGCCCAGCGAGCGCGATCCCTCCGCCGCGGTGTGGCTGGCCCACGCGTTCCGGGCCGCCGGCCTGCCGGACGGCATCCTCACCGTGGTGCACGGCGACAAGGTCGCCGTCGACGCGCTCCTCGACCACCCCGCGGTGAAGGCCGTGAGCTTCGTGGGCTCCACCCCGATCGCCCGCTACATCTACAGCCGTGCCGCGGAGCAGGGCAAGCGGGTGCAGGCGCTCGGCGGCGCGAAGAATCACATGATCGTCATGCCGGACGGCGACCTGGACGCGGCCGCCGACGCCGCCGTCTCCGCCGCATTCGGCGCAGCCGGCGAGCGCTGCATGGCGATCTCGGTGCTCGTCGCCGTCGGCGGGATCGCGGACGAGCTCATCGCCAGGATCCGCGCGCGGATGGCGCGGCTGGCGATCGGGGACGGCGCCGATCCCGCCACCGACATGGGGCCGCTGATCACGCAGCAGGCGCGAGACCGTGTGGCGGGCTTCATCGACGGCGCGGCCGCCCAGGGCGCGACGGTGGTGGTCGACGGACGCGAGCAGCAGGTCCCCGCCGAGGGGTTCTTCCTCGCACCGTCGCTCATCGACGACGTTCGCCCCGGCATGCGCGTCTACGACGAGGAGATCTTCGGGCCGGTGCTGTCGGTCGTGCGGGTCGACGGCTATGACGACGCGGTCGACCTGATCAATGCGAGTCCCTATGCCAACGGCACGGCGATCTTCACCCGCGACGGCAACGCGGCGCGCAGCTTCGAGTTCGACATCGAGGTCGGCATGGTCGGCGTCAACGTGCCGATCCCGGTCCCTGTCGGAGCCTTCTCGTTCGGCGGTTGGAAGGACTCCCTGTTCGGGGACACCCACATGTACGGGCCGGAGAGCTTCAACTTCTACACCCGCCGCAAGGTGATCACCACGCGTTGGCCGCACGCCACGGACTCGCAGGTCTCGCTCGGCTTCCCGACCAACTGACATGCGCACCATCACCGGAGCCGTGCTCACGCGCTCGGGCACGGAACGCCCCTACGCGACGTCGCGCCCGCTGCAGGTCGTCGAGCTCGGGCTCGACGACCCCGGTCCGGACGAGATGCTGGTGCGCATCGAGGCCGCCGGCGTGTGCCACTCGGATCTGTCGGTGGTGGACGGCAACCGACCGAGGCCGCTGCCGATGCTGCTCGGGCATGAGGCGGCCGGCATCGTCGAGCAGGTCGGCGCTGCCGCCTCCGAGGACGGATTCCGGATCGGCGATCGGGTCGTGATGGCCTTCCTGCCCCGGTGCGGCGAGTGCGCCGGATGCCGCACGGGCGGACGACTGCCCTGCGTCCCCGGCACGGCGTCCAACTCCGCCGGGACACTGTTCGACGGCGGCGTCCGACTGCGCCGCGGGGACGCGGAGGTGCACCACCACCTCGGTGTCTCCGCGTTCGCCACGCACGCCGTCGTCGACCGACGGTCGGCAGTGGTCGTCGGCGACGACGTGCCGCCGGCGGTCGCGGCGGTGCTCGGCTGCGCCGTGCTGACCGGAGGCGGGGCCGTGCTCAACGCGGGCGACCCTCAGCCGGGCGATGACGTCGTCGTGGTCGGGCTCGGCGGCGTCGGCATGGCCGCGCTCATCACGGCGGTCGCGCACGGCGCCGGCCGCGTGATCGGCATCGATGCCGTGCCCGAGAAGCTGGAGACCGCCCTCAGGCTGGGCGCCGACCAGGCGTTCACCCCGGACGAGGCCGTGGCGGCCGGCCTCCGGGCTCCCGTCGTCGTCGAGGCCGCCGGGCACCCGCGCGCGTTCGAGACCGCGTTCGCGCTGACCGCGCCGGGCGGGCGCACAGTGACCGTGGGGCTGCCCGCACCGGACGCCCGCGCGTCGCTGCCGCCGGTCACGATCACCGCGGAGGCCAGGACGATCATCGGCTCCTACCTGGGGTCGGCGGTGCCGTCCCGCGACATCCCGCGCTACGCGCAGCTCTGGCGGGAGGGCCGTCTGCCCGTGGAGGCCCTCATCTCGGCGGAGATCGGGATCGACGAGATCAACGAGGCGATGGACGCCCTGGCCGACGGCCGGGCGCTGCGTCAGATCATCCGGTTCTGACGTCTCGGCCCGGTGCCTGGTGCGGTAGCAGAGAACGGACGTCGGCACCTTCCCGTACCATCACGGGATGCCTGCCATCCGCCCTGTGCCTCCTCGCGTCTCCGAACCCGATCTGCCGACTCACCTGACGCCCGCTCCGGCGAGGCGGCGGGCCGATCTGCTCCAGGCGTCGATCGAGTGCTCCGGCGAGACCGACCTCGCGCACGGCAGCCTCGAGCAGTGCATGCTCACCGGCGCCGCCGAGCGCGTGGACCTCACGGGGGCGACACTCCTCGACGTGCGCATCGAGGATCTGCGGGCGCCCGTGGTCTCGCTGCGCGACGCGTCGATCCGGCGCCTGCGCATCGACCGTGGCCGGATCGGCACGCTCGACCTCTCCTCCGCCCGCATCGGCGAGCTCGAGATCCGCGGGGTGCGCGTCGACTACCTCTCTCTCGGCGGTGCCAAGGCCGAGGACGTCATCATCGCCGACACGATGGTGCGCGCCCTCGACGTGCCGCAGGCGACCCTGACGCGCGTGCGCTTCGACGGGACACGCGCGGACGAGGTGGACCCCCGCGGCCTCACCGCGAAGGATGTCGACCTGCGCGGACTCGACGCGCTCGCCTACCTCGATGTGCTCTCCCTGCGCGGCGCGACCCTCGACTCCCGCCAGGTCGAGCTGCTCGCCCCGGCGTTCGCCGCCGCGGCCGGCATCGACGTGCGGGACTGACCCGACTCAGCGTGCGTCGAGCAGTTCCCGCGTGAACGGATGCTGCGGCGCCATGAAGACCTCGTGGACCGGCCCCTGCTCGACGATCGCTCCGTCCTGCATCACGAGCACGTCGTCGCTGACCGCCCCGACCACGCCTAGGTCGTGGGAGACGAACACCACGGGCAGGCCGTGCTCGCGCTGCCCCCGCCGCAGCTGCGCGAGCACGCGCCCGCGCACGGTCGGGTCGAGTGCCGACACCGGTTCGTCCAGCACGAGCACCTGCGGGTCCGCGGCGAGCGCCCTGGCGATCGCCGCACGCTGCCGCTGCCCTCCGGAGAGCTCCCGCGGGCGTCGGGCACCCAGCTCGGCCGGCAGTCCCACCTCGTCGAGGAGCTCGTCGACCCGGGCCCCACGACGCCCGCGCGGCACACCGGCCGCCTCCAGCCCTTCGGCGAGCGAGCGGGCGATGGTCCAGCGCGGGTCGAACGCCGCGAGCGGGTCCTGGTGGACGAGCTGCACCCGCTGCGGCGTCGCCCAGTCCAGCGTCCCGGCATCCGGCCTGGTCACGCCGACGAGCATCCGGGCGAGCGTCGTCTTGCCGGATCCCGACTCGCCGACGATCCCCAGTGTCCTTCCCGTGGGCAGCGTGAACGATGCGCCGCGCACGGCAGGGCGGTCGAAGCTCTTCGAGACTCCGCTCGCCCGCAGCAGCACCTCTCCCGCCTCCGAGGACGTCGAGCGCACCTCGTGCCGGGATGCCGCGACGAGGTTCCGGGTGTAGTCCTCGCGGGGCTGGTCCATGACCTGCGTCGTCGTGCCCTGCTCGACGATCCGGCCGTCGCGCATCACGATCACCCGGTCGGCGACACGGCGCACGGCGGCGAAGTCATGACTGATGAACACCACCGCGGTCCCCGCATCGGCGATCCGGCGCAGCAGCGCGAGCACCCGCGCCTGAACCGTGGCATCCAGCGCCGTCGTCGCCTCATCAGCCACCAGCACCGCGGGCGCCGCCGACAGAGCCGAAGCGATCAGCGCCCGCTGCCGCAGGCCGCCGGACAGTTCATGCGGATACTGCCGTGCGCGCCGTTCCGGATCGGGCATGGCGACCTCACGCAGCAGCGCGTTCACGCGCTCCTCCCCGGCCGGCAGCCCGTGGATCAGCAGCGGCTCGGCGACCTCGGCCCCCACCCGACGCAGAGGGTCGAGCGCGGAGAGCGCGTCCTGCGAGACCAGGGCGATGCGCCGGCCGCGCAGCGGCCGCCATCCGCGTTCGCCCAGCGCCGTGGCATCCGTGCCGTCGATCACCAGTCGCGACGCGGACACAGAGCCGGGTGCCAGTCCCAGCAGCGCGCGTGCCGTCAGCGACTTGCCCGCGCCCGACTCGCCGACGATGGCGAGGCACTCCCCCGGTTCGACGGCGAATGAGACGTCGTCCACGACGACTCGATCGCCGAACCCGATGCGCAGCCCCTGCACGCCGACGGCACTCATACCCGCACCCCGTCCGCCCGTGCCCGCAGCGTGCGCCCGATCACGGTCGCGCTGATCACGGTGAGCGTGATCGCCAGCCCGGGGAACACCGAGATCCACCACGCCCGACCGAGCACGTTGCGCCCGCCGGACAGCATCAGGCCCCACTCCGGCTGCGGCTCGATCGGTCCGAGCCCCAGGAAGCTCAGGCCCGCCGCGGCGAGGATGCTCGACCCGATGCCGATGGTCGCGAGCACGCTCAGCGATCCGAGCACACCGGGCAGCACATGACGGGTGAAGGCCTTCATTCGCCCGACGCCGAGGATGCGCGCCGCCTCGACGTGCTCGGCACCGCGCAGCGTCATGGTCTGCGTTCGTGCCAGCCGGATGTAGACCGGCACCGCGGCGAGCGTCACCGCGATCGCGACGTTCACCGGCCCTGGGCCGAGCACCGCCACCACGATCAGGGCGATGAGGAACTCGGGGAACGCCAGCAGGATGTCGGTGAGCCGCATCGCGACGGTGTCGACCAACCGTGGCGAGACCCCCGACAGCGCGCCGACCGCGAGTCCGACGACCAGCGCGAGGGTGGTCGCCAGCAACCCGATGCCTGCCGAGCGAGCGGCGCCGTACACGACCCTCGAGTACACGTCCCGGCCGGACTGGTCCGTGCCGAACAGGTGCTCAGGTCCCGGCGGCAGCAGCGCAGCGCGTACGTCGGTCTGCAGCGGATCGTGCGTGGCGAGCAGCCCCGGCAGGAACGCCGCGAGAGCGACCAGCGCCAGGAAGGCGACGGCGACCCACATCCCGAGCATCCGCGCCCTCATCGTCGCTCCCCGATCGGCGGGGCGGAGATCGCGGCAGGAGCCTCGCGCAGTCGCGGATCGAGCAGCGGATGCAGCAGCTCGACGATCACGTTCACGATCACGAACACCAGGGCGCTGAGCATGATCACCCCGGCGACCACCGGCACGTCACGGTCGACGATCGCGGTGAGTGTCACCCTGCCCAGCCCCGGTCGCGCGAACACCGTCTCGACGAGCACCGCGCCGCCGAGCAGCGATCCGACCAGGTACGCCGCCAGAGTCATCGTGCTCGATGCGCCATGCCGCAGCGAATGGTGCAGCGTCAGCCGCGCCGGGCCCGCGCCGCGCGCCCGCACCGTCTCGGCGAACGGCTGCCGCTCGGCCTGGTCCATGCCGTCGCGCAGCACCTGCCCGATCAGCGCGGCGATCGGCAGCGCCAGAGTCACCGCGGGCAGCACGATCGTCGCGGGGCTGCGCGTGCCCGCCACCGGGAACCAGCCCAGCCCGAACGCGAACACGCCGAGCAGCACCAGTCCGATCCAGAACACCGGCGACGACAGCACGATCAGTTCGGCCGTCACGACGATCCCTCTCGCCACTCCCCGACGTGCGAACAGCGCGACGGCGAACGCCAGCACCAGCGCGATCAGCAGTGCGACCGCGGTCAGCTGCACCGTCGGACCGAGCTGCCGGCCGATCACCTCGGCCACCGGCAGCCGCAGCTGGTACGAGGTGCCGAGGTCGCCGCGCAGCAGCCCGCCGAGGTAAGAGAAGTACTGCTCCAACGGCGGGCGATCCAGACCGAGTTCGGTGCGGATGCCCGCCTTGACCTCTTCACTCACCTGCGCCTGCGGCCCGAGCATCACCGACACCGCGTCGCCGGGGATGATCCGGAAGGCGAGGAAGGCCAATGTCGCGGCACCCCAGAGCACGACGACGACGGATGCCGCGAGCCCGGCGATCCGGGTCAGCAGGCGACGGGTCACGTCAGTGAGCGTACGTCAGCCGGCGACGCTCACGCTGTAGAACAGCGGACGGCCGTACAGGTCGTAGGCGAGCCCCTTCACGCCCTTGTTCTGCGCCGTGATCGCGGAGTTCACGTAGAGCGGCACGATCGCGACGTGCTCGGCGTTCCACTCCTGCACGTCCTGGTAGATGCCGTTGCGCTCGGACTGGTCCGACGATGCCAGCCCGTCGGCCAGCAGCTTGTCGACCGCAGGATCACTCACCTGCGACGCGTTCTGGAAGCCGTCGGTGCCCAGGTGGCTGCGCAGCAGGTCGGCGTCGACGCCGGAGAAGTCCCAGTCGGTGATGTCGTAGGTCTTCGGGCCGTACTGCTCGTTGTACGCGGCGGGTTCGAGCGCCTCACGCGTGATCTCGAAGCCGACCTTCTTCAGGTCGGACTGCACGGCGTTCGCCAGCGCGGCCTTGTCATCCGAGATCGGCGTCCATGCGATCCAGCGCGCGGAGAGGCGCTTGCCGTCTTTCATCCGGATGCCGTCCTTGTCGCGTGCGGTCCAGCCGGCCTCGTCCAGCAGCGCGTTCGCCTTGGCCGCGTCGAACGGCCAGCTGCCCTCGAGACTCTTGTCGTAGCCGGGCGTGGTCGGGCCGAGGACGCTCCAGGCCCGCGGGAACTCGCCGAAGAAGATCTGCTTCACGGCGGCATCCACGTCGATCGCGCGCTCGAACGCCTGGCGCACCTTCTGGTCGGCGAACACGCCGTACTTCTCGTTCAGGAAGAGCGAGTACGGCAGACCCGGGTACTCCTTCGCGTCGACGGTGACGTCGCCGCCGAGGTCGCCGACGACGTTCGGCTGCAGCTGGCTCGCGACATCCGCCTCGCCGGACTTCACGACGCCGGCGCGCACGGAGGCCTCGGGCAGGATGTCGACGCGCAGCGTCTTGATCTTGGGCGCCTTGGCACCGTCGGGGCCCCACGCGTAGTCGTCGTTGCGCGTGTAGACGATCTCCTGGTCGGCGGTGTACTCACTGAGCACGAACGGTCCTGTGCCGATGCTCACGTCCGGGCCGCCCGCGGCGAGCTTGTCCGCGGAGCTCTTCAGCACCTTCGGCGACCAGAAGCCCAGCTGTGCCGTGCTGGCGGCCTGCAGGAACGGCGCATAGGGCTGGGTGAAGCTCACTGCGACGGTGTGCGGGTCCACCACCTTCGTGCCAGCGTAGAGCTCACCGCCGAGCATGTTCGCGGCCTGCGCCGACTTCGTGGCCGGGTCGACGATGCGATCGAAGTTCGCCTTCACGGCATCCGCGTCGAAGGGCGTGCCGTCGGTGAAGGTGACGTCGTCTCGGAGCTCGAACGTGTAGGTCTTCCCGTCGGGCGAGACCGACCACTTCTTCGCCAGCCACGGAGAGAAGGTGCCGTCCGGCTCCTGGAAGACCAGCGAGTCGAGCACCTGCCGCTGCACCATGGCCGTGACGTCGAGCTGGCTGACCTGGGGATCCATCTTGCCGGCCGAGAGATTCGCACCCTCGATGGCCCAGACGAGTTCTCCGCCGTCGGCCCCGGCGTCGCCGCCGGAGGGTGCGGAGCACGCGCTGAGCACCAGAGCGGATGCCGCGGCGAGAGCGGCGAGGGGAA
>JAITUD010000119.1 GCA_031286555.1 Microbacterium sp.
CTCTTGCGCAGGTTCTGCGCGGTGTACAGCGTGAACGGCGCGCGATTGCGGCGCAGCGCGCGCAGCAGCAGCACCTCGGCGGTGCTCAGCGCGAACGGCTCCTCATGGATGTCGATGACGTCCCATCGCTCGCCGAGCAGCCGCCACAGCGGTCGCGGGTCGTACAGGAACAGCGCCGGATGCCGGCCGGCTGTCGCGGCTCCGGTCACCGGATCGTCTGCCGTGCTCGTGAGGGTCACCTCGGCGCCGCCGGCGTGCCAGCGGCGCGCCGCGACCAGCGACACGTCGACGCCGTCCTCACGCAGAGCGCGTTCGCGACCGCGCCACGCGGCGACCGTGGCGCTGTGCGAGATTCTCAGCACGCGCACGAAGCCATCCCCTCTATAATTCCCCTGAGCACACCTTAGCCGTCTGGGGAAATTCTTCGGCTGAGGAGTCCATCCGTAGGGGTACGGATGGTCGCTCCGTCTGGGGAGACGAATAACTTGAGAACTGGGGTCTCTACTGCGGTGCGCCCGAGCATCGTTCATCTCGACCACACCGCGGCGCGCGGAGGGGCGGAGATGGCTTTGGTGCGCCTTCTCGCCGCCGATCCGGACTGGGATGCGACCGTGCTGCTGCCCGAGGGCGCCGCAGAGGGGGCGTTCGACGCGCTGCCGGCATCGGTTCCCCACCGCGCACGCGGTGTCGAACAGCAGGCGGGTGGCAGCAGCGCGTCCGTGCTCGGGGCGCTCAGCATCGGCGCTCGGCTGCTCGTGCAGGCGGCCGTGACCCGCATCGACCCCGCCGTGAGATCCGGCGACCTCGTCGTCGCGAACACCACGCGCTCCGCCGGATATGCGGCGCTCGCGCTGACCCGCAACCGCCGCCCGCTCGTGGTGCACCTGCGGGACCGCATCGACGTCGAGAGCCTCGGCGGGTTCGGCTACCGGCTGATGACCAAGGTGGTGCTGCCGCGCGCAGACGGCGTGATCGCGAACTCACGCGCCACCCTCGCCACCGCGACGCCGCACCTTCGCCCGGATGCCGTCGGCGCGGTTATCCCCAGCCCGTCCGGACTGCGTCCGCGCACGCGCGGGCCACGGCGGCCCGGTCCGCTGCGGATCGGAATGCTCGCCCGCATCGACCCGTGGAAGGGGCAGGCGGTGCTGCTCGAGGCCTTCGCCCGGGCCTTCGGCGCGGGGGAGGAGCAGCTGATCCTCGCCGGCGGGGCGCCGTTCGGGCACGAGGAGTTCGCCTCGTCATTGCGGACGCGCGCGACCGCGCTCGGGCTCGGTGACCGGGTGCTCATGCCGGGGCACGTCTCCGATGTGGACGGTGCGCTGGACGACTGGGACATCGCCGTGCAGTACTCGCTGCGACCCGAGCCGCTCGGGCAGAACGTGCTGCAGGCGCTCGCCGCGGGCACGACCGTGGTGGCCGCCGACGAGGGCGGACCCGTCGAGTGGGTGGAACACGAGCAGAACGGCGTGCTGGTGCCCGCGCGCGACGAGGAGGCGCTCGCCGCAACGTTGCGCCGGCTGGCCGATGATCCCCCACTGCGCGCGCGACTCTCGGATGCAGCGCCTCGCACTCCTGGTCTCGATGACGACCACGAGATCGCGCGCCGGCACGGTGAGGTGTTCCGCGAGGTGCTCCGGCGCCGGGCTCGCTGATCGTGTCGAGGGACAGGCCTTCCGACAGGCTCAGGAGGACCCGGGCGTGAGCACCGAGGCTCTAGGCTGACGGCGTGTCCGAACCGCTCTCGCCCGTACCGCTCGACGTGCGGCTCGAGCTCGCGCGCGCGGCGGTGCAGACGGTCGCGCAGCACGTCGGGGCGCGCGTCCTGCACATCAAGGGCGCGACCTGGGACCCCTCACTCCGGGCGGACCCCGGACACGGCACCGACGTCGACGTCATCGTCGAGCCCGGCGGCATCCCCGCACTCGACGAAGCACTCCGCTCGCACGGCTGGACCGTCTACAGCACCTTCCGCAACGGCTCGCCGTTCGAGCACGCGCAGACCTACTGGCATCCGGACTGGGGGTACGTCGACCTGCACCGCTGCTTCCCCGGCATCCGGCTGCCGGCCGACCGGGCCTTCGCCCTGCTCGCCGCCGGTGGCGGCACATTCGACGCGGCCGGTGTCGGATGCCCGGTGCCCGGCGTCGACGCTCAGGCGGTCATCCTCATGCTGAACGCGGCACGCGGCACGGCTCGTGATCGTGCCGAGGCCGACGAGATCTGGGATGCCGCGGACGCGGGCATCCGTCGGCGCCGAGACGGGCTTGTCGACGCTCTCGACGCGCGCACCGGCTGGGCGGCGACCCGCGGCACGCTGGAGGACTTCCGCGGACGCCCGGACCATGCGCTCTGGCGGGTGACCGTGCACGGCGGATCACGGGTCGAGGAATGGTGGGCGCGGGTGCGCGCGCAGCAGACGCTCTCAGCCGCGCTCGGGACGGCGCTGCGCGCGCCGCTCGTGAACACCGACCGTCTCGCGCACGAGCTCGGACGACGCCCGGGACCGATGGACGTCGTGCGGGCCTTCGGGGCTCGAGCATCCCGCGCGGCCCGCGCTGTCGTCGGACGGGGGCGCGCATGATCCTGCATCGTGCGACCGACCTGGGCGTGACCGTCCGCGACGACGTGGTCTACCTCGCACCGCTGCCGGAAGGGCCGATCATGGTGCTCACGGATGCCGCAGCCGAGGTGTGGCTGGTGGCCGACGGCGCCCCGCGCGACGAGATCGTCGTACGGCTTGCGGCGCGCCGCGGCAGCGCCGAGCCGGAGGCAGCCCCTGACGCGGAGCGCTATCTGAAGGCGTTCACCGACGCCGGTCTGCTCCACGACTAATACGATGTGAGCGTGCCGCTCAGCATCGTTCCCGCCCTGCTCCTCGCAGCAGTCCTGATCGCGAGCGGGGTCGCCAAACTCCGCCATCCCGACGACCTGTCCGGCTGGGCCGACCTCGGCGTGCCGACCGTGCTGCGCCGCACCTGGCTGCTGCGGTTCCACCCCTGGGGAGAGATCGCTCTCGGCATCGCTCTGGTGCTGCTCGGCGGGATCCTCGGCGCCCTCGCCGGCCTCGTCGCGCTGGCGCTCATGATCGGGTACCTCGTGTTCGTGGTGCGCGTGCTGCAGGCGGGCACCGACACGGACTGCGCCTGCTTCGGCGCGCGCAAGCGCATCACGGTGATGACCGGCGTGCGCAACGGCTGGTACGTGCTGCTCGCGCTGGCCGCACTCGCGACGGGCTGGACGACGCCGCTGCTCGGCGGGCCGGTCGCCGCGATCTCCGGCACCGGCTGGGGCTGGGTCGCGGGCCTCGCAGCCGCCGCCGTCACGGTCGCGCTGACCATGTGGCCGGTTCCGACGGACGAGGCGGATGCTGCTCCCGTGCAGCCCGTCGTCGGCGAGGTCGGCTCGGACGGTGAGGAGCTGGACGACCTCCGCTCGCTGACCCCTGCCGTGCCCCTGATCCGCGCCGACGGCGAGCAGGTCAATCTGCGCACGCTGAGCATGCAGCAGCCGCTGCTGCTGCTCGCGGTCAAGCCCGGATGCGGCTCCTGCACCGACGTGATCGCAGGGGCACCGGCCTGGCGCGAACTGCTGCCCGAGGTGTCGGTGCGACTGCTGCTGCGCGAGACCCCGCAGAACGCCGAGATCACCGAGCTCGATGAACCGCAGTCACTGCACGACACGGAGCGCTACGCCTACGATTCCTTCGGCATCATGATGACCCCCAGCGCCGTGCTGCTCGGCGCCGACGGGATGCTGGCCGGCGGACCCGTCACCGGCACTCAGCAGATCACGGAGTTCATCGGCGACATCTACGAGAGCCTGCACGGCGAGCGCCCGCCGTCAGAGCCCTGACCACCGGTCGAACGGGAACAGGATCACCACGGCGCGGCCCACGACGTCCTCGTCGTGCGCCCAGCGCCAGCATCCGGGATCGGGATCGGCCTGACCTCGGCAGGGGTACGCGCCGTCGGCCGAGTTCGACCGGTGATCGCCGAGCACCAGGTACGAGCCCTCCGGCACCGTGACCTCGGGCAGGCAGCGCATCGACATCGGCGTGGTGTCGCAGTCCAGAGTGCCCGGCTGGAACGGGAAGTCCTGGAAGATGTAGGGCTCGTCGATCGGCTTGCCGTCGACCAGCATCCTCCCGTCTGCGGAGCAGCACGACACCGTCTGACCAGGCCCGGCGATGACGCGCTTGATCAGCGTGTGCTCGCCGGAAGGGCCGAACCCGCTCACCTCGCCGAGCCAGCGCAGCGCGGCCTTCAGCGGGTTCTCGCCCTCGGTCGCGTGCGCGCCCCAGGTCTCGTCGGCGTTGAACACGATGATGTCGCCATCTCCCGGATGAGCATCGCCGACGTACGCGAGGCGGTTCACCAGCACGCGATCGCCGACCTGCAGCGTCTGCTCCATCGAGCCCGACGGCACCCAGTACGGCTTCGCCACGAACGACAGCAGCGCACCCACCACGATGAAGGCCGCGATCAGGTGGAACCACGTGCTGCCGGTGATGCGCCGCCAGAGCGGACGCGGGGGCGTTGCGCCGGCGGCATCCTCGGTCATGGGAACAGCCTAGAGCCGCGGGTCTGCGGCATCCGGCATCCCGTCTCGGAACGCGGCACCTGTCGCCTCGCGGATACCATGTAACCCGTGAACGACCCGACACAGCCGCTGTCTCCGTACCGCGCGATCGATCGTGCGGAGTGGTCGCGACTCGCGGCCGGACTCGACCAGCCGCTCACCGAGACCGAGGTCGTCGAGCTCCGCGGCATCGGCGACCGGCTGGACCTCACCGAGGTCCGTGAGGTGTATCTGCCGCTGAGCCGGCTGCTCAGCCTGTACGCCACCTCGTCGAAGGGATTGGGTGCGGCGACCAGCGCGTTCCTGCAGGAACCCGACTCGACGACGCCGTTCGTGGTCGGTGTGGCGGGTTCCGTGGCGGTGGGCAAATCGACCATCGCCCGCCTGCTGCGCGAGCTGATGAGCCGCTGGCCGGGCACCCCGCGCGTCGAACTCGTCACCACCGACGGATTCCTCTATCCGAACGCGGAACTCGAACGGCGCGGCCTGATGGACCGAAAGGGCTTCCCCGAGTCCTACGACCGCCGCGCGCTGCTGTCGTTCCTCACCGAGGTCAAGAGCGGCGCGGCCGAGGTGCGCGCCCCGTTCTACTCGCACATGCGGTACGACATCATTCCGGATGCCACGGTCGTGGTGCGCCGGCCCGACGTCGTGATCGTCGAGGGACTGAACGTGCTGCAGCCGCCGCCCGCGCCGAACGACGTCGCCGTCAGCGACCTGTTCGACTTCTCGATCTACGTCGACGCCGATCCCGCGCACATCGCGCAGTGGTACGTCGACCGGTTCCTCGCGCTGCGCAAGGGCGCGTTCACCAACCCGTCGTCGTACTTCAACGTGTTCGCGCACCTGACGGACGACGAGGCGGTGACCACCGCGATGGGGTACTGGAACGAGATCAACATGCCCAACCTGCTCGAGAACGTGCTGCCCACCAGGCATCGCGCCACCCTCGTGCTGCGCAAGGGCGCCGACCACGCGGTGGAGAGGGTGCAGCTGCGGAAGGTGTGACGCGCCCCGGCATCCTGTTTCGGTCCCTGAGCGAGGGAGCTTGCGACCGAGACGAAGGGTTGGTACGGAACCCTCGCAAAACCGCGCCCGTACCCTGGTTCTCATGTGTGGAATCGTCGGATACGTGGGCCCGCGGCCCAGCCAGGACATCCTGCTCGCCGGGCTCGCCCGTCTTGAATACCGCGGCTATGACTCCGCAGGCATCGCCGTGATCGATGAGGCCGGCGAACTCGGCATGCGCAAGAAGGCCGGCAAGCTCGCCGTGCTGCGCGACTCGCTCGCCGACGCGCCGCTTCCGGAGGGCTCGACCGGCATCGGGCACACCCGGTGGGCGACCCACGGCGGCCCGACCGACGGCAACGCGCACCCGCATCTCGCCGATGACGGCAAGCTGGCTGTCATCCACAACGGCATCATCGAGAACTTCTCCGCGCTGCGCGCCGAGCTGGCCGAGGCCGGCGTGACCTTCCTGAGCGAGACCGACACTGAGGTCGCCGCCGCGCTGCTCGGCCAGGAGTACCGTCGCACCGGCGACCTGGCGACCGCGTTCCAGACCGTCGTCAATCGTCTGGACGGCGCGTTCACGCTGCTCGCGATGCACCAGGACCAGCCCGGCCTCGTGGTCGGCGCACGCCGCAACTCGCCGCTCGTGATCGGCCTGGGCGAGGGCGAGAACTTCCTCGGCTCCGATGTCGCCGCCTTCGTCGAGCACACCCGCAGCGCGCTCGCGATCGGTCAGGACCAGATCGTCGCGATCACTCCTTCTTCGGTGACGGTGACGGACTTCGAGGGCAACGTCGTCGAGGCGCAGCCGTTCGAGGTGTCGTGGGACGCCGCTGCCGCCGAGAAGGGCGGATGGTCGTCGTTCATGGCCAAGGAGGTTGCCGAGCAGCCCGAGGCCGTCGCGAACACCATCCGCGGCCGCATCCAGGAGGGCCAGGTCGTGATCCCCGAGCTGGAGGGCATGGACGCGCTCTTCACCGGCATCAACCGCGTGATCATCACCGCCTGCGGCACCGCGTCCTACGCCGCCCTGGTCGGAAAGTACGCCGTCGAGCAGTGGGCCCGCGTTCCTGTCGAGGTCGAGCTCGCGCACGAGTTCCGCTACCGCGACCCGGTGATCGGCGACGACACGCTGGTCGTCTCGATCAGTCAGTCCGGCGAGACCATGGACACGCTGATGGCGGTCAAGTACGCCCGTGAGCGCGGCGCCCGCACGCTGTCGATCTGCAACACCCAGGGCGCCACGATCCCGCGCGAATCGGATGCGGTCGTCTACACGCACGCGGGGCCCGAGGTCGCCGTCGCGTCGACCAAGGCGTTCTCGGCGCAGATCACCGCGCTGCTGCTGCTCGGCCTGCACATGGGTCGCGTGCGCGGCACGCACGCGGATGCCACCGCCGAGGTCTC
>JAITUD010000226.1 GCA_031286555.1 Microbacterium sp.
ACTGCGAGTGCCCAGGGGCCGGCGCCGCCGATGATCGTGGCGGGGTCGAGCCAGGGGATGAGTCCGGCGTGATGCAAGAGGGGCTCCCGTCGAAATGCTGTGAAAGCGGGCATGCGGGACCGACCGAAGAACGGCACCCCTGCCCGGGATCAAGCATAGGGGCGCAAGGTGTTGCGCAGGCTGTGACTCTGCCTGATGACCGGCGGCCGCTCAGTAGACTGGGGTTGCCGCGCGGGAGTGGTGAAATCGGTAGACACGCAGGATTTAGGTTCCTGTGCCTTCGGGCGTGTGGGTTCAAGTCCCACCTTCCGCACACTGGTCCGGGACGGGGCTGTGGATAACTTTCGAGGCCGTTTCGCGTTTTCTGACACGATGCCCTCGTGAGTCATCCGTCCGTCGTGGTCGCCGAGCGCGTGCGGCGCCGCCTGCGCCTGGAGAACACCGACCCGTCCACCGCACCGGACGAGGCCCGGCGCATCGCCCAGGCCGAGGTGCGACGGCACAACGACATGGCGCTCGCCCGCGGCGAGCTGTTCATCGACGACGAGCCGGCGCTGGTGCGCGACGTGCTGGCATCCGTGTCGGGCTTCGGGGCCCTGCAGCCGCTGCTCGACGATCCCACGATCGAGGAGATCGTGATCAACTCGCCGGAGCGGATCTTCGTGATCCGCGACGGCGAGAAGATCAGGCTCGACCTGCGTCTCACCGACGCGATCGTGCGGGATCTCGTCGAGCGGATGCTGCACTCCACCGGCCGCCGGGTCGACATCAGCATGCCCTTCGTCGACGCCTCCCTGCCGGACGGCTCCCGCCTGCACGTCGCGATCGCGGATGTGGTCCGCGGTTCCTGGGCGGTGAACATCCGCAAGTTCCTGCCCCAGCGGCGCACGCTCGACTCGCTGGTCGAGGCCGGGGCGATGCCGCCGGAGGTCGCGCGGATGCTGCGTACGGCGATCGCCGAGGGGCGCAGCGTGATCGTGTCCGGGGCGACCCATGCCGGAAAGACCACGCTGCTGGGCGCGCTGCTGGCCTCCTGCGCCGATGAGCAGCGCATCATCACCGTCGAGGAGACCTTCGAGCTCGCGGTGGAGGGCCCCGACGTCGTCGCCCTGCAGGGACGTCAGGCGAGCCTGGAGGGCAGCGGCGAGATCACCCTCCGACGTCTGGTGAAGGAGGCGCTGCGCATGCGACCCGAGCGGCTCGTCGTCGGTGAGGTGCGTGACGCAGAGGCCCTCGATCTGGTGCTGGCCCTGAACACCGGGGTGCCCGCAGCCGGGACGATCCACGCGAACTCCGCGTCCGAGGCGCTGGACAAGCTCTGCCTGCTGCCGCTGCTGGCCGGCCGCAACATCGACCGGTCCTTCATCGCGCCGGCGCTCGCCACGTCCGTGTCCCTCGTCGTGCACCTCGTCCGCGAGGCGGAGGGGCGCCGCAGAGTCGCCGAGATTCTGGCGCCGACCGGTGAGGTCTCGGAAGGTCGCATCCTGACACGCACGATCCACCGGGCCGAGGGCCTCGCATGACCCTGTTGCTCGGCGCCATGCTCGCCGCCGGACTCCTGCTCGCGGCGTCGCCGTGGCTGTGGCCGTCAGGGGTGCGAGGCGCCCGCCCGGTGCGGACCGGCGCACTTGCGCGGCTGCTGGGCGAATCCGGCTACGGGCGCACCTCGCCGCGCACGCTGATCGCGGTCATGATCGCCGCAGGTCTCGGCGCGGCGGCGATCGCCTGGCTCCTCACCTCCCTGCCGGTGCTCGGCATCTTCGCGGGACTCGCCGGAGCCACGGCGCCGGTGCTGTTCCTGCGCGGGCGGCGACTGCGGCTGCGCAAGGCGCGCAGGCAGCTCTGGCCCGACGTCTGCGACCTGCTCGTCGCGGCGATCCGGGTCGGTCTGTCCCTGCCCGATGCGGTCGCCTCACTCGCCGAGAGCGCGCCGCAGGCGGTGCGCCCGGCATTCGCCGTGTTCGCTCGTGACCTGCGAGCGACGGGGCGCTTCGAGAGCAGCCTCGACCGGCTGAAGGAGACGCTGGCCGACCCGATCGCCGATCGGATCATCGAGACACTGCGCATGGCGCGCCAGGTGGGCGGCACGGAGCTGACCGGCGTGCTGCGGGCGCTGTCCTCGTCGGTGCGGGCGGACGCCGCGCTGCGCGGCGAGGTCGAGGCGCGGCAGTCCTGGATCCGTGGTGCCGCGGTGCTCGGCACCATCGCGCCCTGGGTCATCCTCGCCCTGCTGGCGATGCGCCCGGAGGGCGCTCGGGCGTACTCGACTCCCGAGGGCGTCCTCGTGATCGTCGTGGGCGCGATCGTGTCTGTCGTGGCGTATCGGATCATGCTGCGCATCGGCCGGCTTCCCGAACCGGGCAGGTGGTTCGGATGAGCGGGCTGACCGATGCCGCCATCGCGGTCCTGCTCGGCGGAGCGCTCGCCGCGGGGCTGATCTCGATCCTGTTCGCGCTTCCGCGCTGGCGCGCGCTGCCTCTGGATCGTCGGATCGCCCCATACGTGCGCGACGTCGTCCCCGACGAGCTGCTGCCCGCCGGAGTACTGCCCAGCTCGGGCGTGCTGCCGGTGAACGGTCGCCGGCTGCGGGATCGCGCGCAGGCGGCGTTCGAGCGGATGCTGGGCGGAGGGGAGGCGCTGCGACAGCGACTGTCCCAGGCCGGCAGCGACCAGGAGCCGGCCGGTTTCCGCGCTCGTCAGCTCGGCTGGGCGCTGACCGGCCTGTTGCTCGGTGCGATCGCGGTCGTGGCGCTGGCGATGTCGGGACGGCTGAGCGTGCCTGTCGCGCTGCTGCCGATCATCTGCTCGGCGGTCGCCGCCGTCGGTTACGACGCGCAGCTGTCCGCGCGCGCGAAGGCGCGCCGTGCGCGGCTGGCCGATGAGCTGCCGACCATGCTGGAGTTCCTCGCGCTCTGCCTGTCGGCGGGTGAGTCGCTGCCCGATGCGCTGAAGCGCGTGTCGGCTATCGGCACCGGAGAGCTCACCGAGGAGCTGCGGAAGGTGGTGCTGGCCGTGAACACCGGATCGCCGCTGGCCGATGCTCTGACTGAGATGGCGAGCAGATTGCAGCTGCCGGCGCTGAGCCGTGCGGTCGACCAGTTGGTCGCGGCGCTGGAGCACGGTGCGCCGCTGGCAGGCGTGCTGCAGGCGCAGGCCGGGGACGCACGCGAAGAGGCGAAGCGACTGCTCATCGAGCAGGCAGGGCGCAAGGAGATCCTGATGCTCCTGCCACTGGTCTTCCTGATCCTGCCGCTGAGCGTGCTGTTCGCGATCTACCCCGGGATGTTCATACTGCGGCTCGGCCTCGGCTGAGCCCCGATCGGAGGAAACACATGAAAACGATCAGACGCTGGTTCCGCGACGCGCAGGAACTCGCCGCCGACGAGCGCGGTGATGTTCCCGGCTGGGTGCTGGTCACGCTCATGACGGCCGGACTCGTGGTCCTGATCTGGGCTGTCGCCGGCCCTGCACTGACCGATCTGTTCAAGCAGGCCATGTCCAGCGTCTCGGGCATCGGCTGACCGAGACGTGTCCAGGAGGGAGCGCGCTCTGAGCGATGACAGCGGGTCCAGTCCCGTCGAGTTCGTCCTCGTCGGCGCGCTGCTCACCGCGCTGACACTTGCGGTCCTTCAACTGGGGTTCGCCGTGTACGTCCGCAACGTCGTGCACGACGCGGCGGTCGAGGGAGCGCACTACGCCGCCCTCGCCGACACCACGCTCGCCGAGGGAGCCGCACGCACCGAGCAGGTGATCACGAGGGCGGTCGGCACGGACTTCGCCGAGGACGTCGCCGTCGGCGAGAGCGCGCGCCTCGGGCACGCGACCGTCGTCGTGCGTGTGCGCGCGACCCTGCCGGTGATCGGCCTGATCGGCTTCCCGTACGCGATGGAGGTGGAAGCGCATGCGCCGGTGGAGACTCTGGGCGACGGATGACGAGGGCTCGGCGGCGCTGGAGTTCATCACCGCCGGGGTGCTGCTGCTCGTGCCGCTGGTGTACCTCGTGATCGCGCTGGGCGCCGTGCAGGAGCAGACCCTGGGCGCCGAGGCCGCTGCACGGCATACCGCGCGGGCCATCAGCCAGGCATCCGACTCCGCAGCGGCGACTTCACGCGCCGACGCCGTCCTCGCCAGCGTGCGCGAGGAGTACGGCATGGGCGACGTCGACGTCGCCCAGAGCTGCGTGCCCGCCGGTGGCGTCTGCCCGCGAGCCGGAGCGACCGTGATCGTGACGGTCTCCACCCGCGTCTCGCTGCCGTTCATGCCGCCGATCGCAGGCCTCGACGAGATCACGGCGATCCCCATCGAGGCCTCGGCCGCGCAGAAGACCTCCCGGCTGTGGGGCGACGAATGACCAGCGCAGCCCGCATCCGCCGGGCCCTCGCCGACGACGAGGACGGCAGCATCCTGCCGCTCGTCCTCGGCTATGTGGTGCTCGCCGTCGCCGTCATCTTCGTGTGCGTGTGCGCCACCGACATGTACATCGCGCAGAAACGGCTCGACGCGCTCGCCGACGCGGCGGCGCTCGCCGGTTCGGACGGATTCAGCCTGACCGCCGAGGACGGCGGGGTGCGCGCCGAGCTCACCGACGAGCTGATCCGCGAGCAGGCCGAGGCGATCGTCTCGGCGACCGCACCCGACGCCGCGCTCGTGTCGGCGTCGAGCCCGGACGGCGTCTCCGCCCGCGTGACCGTCGCCGCAGCGTGGCATCCGCCGCTCTTCTCGCCCTTCGTACCCGACGGCGTCGCGCTGCGTGCCACAGCCACCAGCCGCACCGCCTTGCAGTAACCGGATCCCGGGCTAATCCACCGTCCGCGGCACGAACCGCGGGATCCAGCGCAGGAAACCGGCGGCCCCGAGCAGGCCGACGAGCCCCATCACGCCCGTGGCGAGGGGGAGCGCGGTCACCGCGGTGATCGCGGAGACCAGCAGCGGCGCGGCCGCCGCACCCGCGTTCGTCAGGGTGCGCCACGAGCCGAGGTACGCGGCCGGCTCGGACTGCGGGGCCGTGTCGGCGCCGAGCGTCATCAGGATGCCGCTGGAGAGCCCGTTGCCCAGCCCCAGCACGCCGCCGAGGGCGACGAACCAGATCGTCGCCGAGTCCAGGTCATGTGTGAAGGCCAGCGCCAGGAACCCGAGCCCCATCAGGATGCTCGCCGGCAGCGCCGCCCACAGCCGGCCGAACCTGTCCATCACCTGGCCGCTGGCGTAGAACAGGGCGAAGTCGATCGCACCCGACACGCCGACCACGATCGCGATCGTCTGCGCGTCCAGCCCGAGCGAGACGCCCCACAGCGGCAGCACCACCTGCCGCGTCGAGCGCACGGCCGAGAGCGCCGCGGCCGCCACACCCAGGCGGGAGAGCACCTGACGGTTGTTCCACATCGTGCGGATGACGCCCGTGCCCGGCGCCGAGCGCGGTGCCGGCGCCCCGGACGGGGTCGCCACCGCGGCGAACTCCTTCTCCGGGTCGGGCCCGAACGCCACCAGCACGACCGTCGCACCCACGCAGACCAGGAAGAACCAGATCGCGGCATCCGGGCTGCCGAACAGCGCGAGCAGCGCTGCGGCCACGAACGGGCCGATGAACACGCCGAGCCTGTTGCTGCCGCCCAGCAGCGACAGCGCCCTGGCCCGGAACGCGATCGGCACCCTGGTGGTCATGAACGCGTGCCGGGCGAGACCGAACGCCGCCGCGCAGAACCCCATCAGGAACACCGAGGCAGTGAACGCCCACAGCTCGGTCGAGAGCAGCATCAGCGCCGCCGAGCACATCGACACGAGGCCGGCGATGATCATCGTCCAGCGCTCGCCGAGCCGGGCGACCGCCCACCCGGCGGGCAGATTGCCGCACAGCTCGCCGACGACGATGGCGGACGCCACCAGCGCGGCCAGCGCGACGTCGGCGCCGAGCCGGGAAGCGATGATCGGGATCAGCGGGATGATCGCGCCGTCGCCGATGGAGAACAGCACAGTCGGTGCGTACACCATCGGTCCGAACTGCCTCAGGACCGTGGATGCACTGCTCACAGCACCACGCTACTGCCGCTTCGGGCCTCCGAAACGCACGCGCCTCAGCAGCGCTGAAGCACGTAGCCATTCTCGTCGGGGGCGACGAGCAGGCGATCACGCAGCACCGCACGATCGGGCAGGTCGCCCGATCGGCAGGCTGCGGCGAAGTCGTCGAGCGTGTCGGGATACTCGATGTCGATCACGTCCGCGCCGTAGACGTCCGCATACGCCGAGCACTCGTCGAACGCCGCGCACTCCTCGGCGACCGCGAAGTCGAAACCCGCCTCCTGCCGCATGCGCTCCGCGTACTCCGCCGCGTTCTTCTGACCGACCGGCAGGCCCGCTTCGTGCGCCACTGCCACCAGTCGTGCGGCGGTCTGCACGGCGGCATCCGCGTCGAACGCCCCACCCGAGCGGGTGAAGCTGTCGAGGTTGTCCAGCTCCACGGCGTCGAAGCCGGCGTCCGCGCAGCCCTCGATCCAGCTGCCGACGCGGTCCACGACCATGTCCCGCACCGCGGCGTCGCGGAGGTCGAGCAGCGCTTCGTCCGGCCAGTCCGCATCGTGGACGACCTCGCCGCCAGAGCGCAGCAGCGCGTCATCCGGCCAGTCGGCCAGTTCGCCCGGCTGCGTCTGGAACGCGTTGATGTAGCAGATCGAGAAGATGCCGGACGCCGGCGGCGAATGCCGGTCCCTGGAGACGATCGCCGTCCCCTCCGCGGGCTCGTACGGCGTGCCGAGCTGATAGTCGACCCGGCCGGACGGCAGCACGCCCGACGGTGCGGGGGAGGCGCACCCGGTCAGGGCGACGGCGAGCGCCAGCAGCGCTGCACGGCACATTCGGGCGCGGACCGTGGGGGAGGGCACAGTCCAGACTAACCGCGCAGATCGGCGTCCGACCCGCGCGGCGGTAGGCTGGTGGGACCATGCTCGAACTCGATCTCTCCGCCGACATCCAGGCCCTTCGACTCACCTTCGGCGACATCCGTGAGGTCGTCGACGTCTCCCGACTGCGCGACGAGATCGCGCGACTCAGCGAAGAGGCCGGCGCTCCCGACCTCTGGGACGACACGGAGCGCGCTCAGAAGGTCACCAGCGCGCTCAGCCACCGTCAGTCCGAACTCGCTCGCATCGAGGGCATCGCCCGGCGCCTGGACGACCTCGAGGTGCTCGTCGACCTCGCCAACGAGATGGGCGACGAGGACTCCGCGCAGGAGGCCCGTGCCGAGCTCGCGACCCTCACCGAGACCATCAACCAGCTCGAGGTGCAGACGCTGCTCGACGGCGAGTACGACGAGCGCGCCGCGATCGTCACCATCCGCTCCGGTGCAGGCGGCGACGACGCCACCGACTTCGCCGAGATGCTCATGCGCATGTACCTGCGCTGGGCCGAGCGCCACAAGTACCCCGTCAAGGTCATGGACACCTCCTACGCCGAGGGTGCGGGCATCAAGTCCGCCACCTTCGAGATCGACGCGCCCTACGCCTTCGGCACCGTCTCGGTCGAGGCCGGCACGCACCGCCTGGCCCGGATCAGCCCGTTCGGCTCGGCCGACAAGCGCCAGACGTCCTTCGCCGCCGTCGAGGTCATCCCGCTCATGGAGGAGGCCACCGAGGTCGACATCCCCGAGGGCGACATCCGCGTCGACGTGTTCCGCTCGTCCGGCCCCGGCGGCCAGTCGGTCAACACCACCGACTCCGCCGTGCGCATCACGCACCTCCCGACCGGCATCGTCGTCTCGATGCAGAACGAGAAGTCGCAGATCCAGAACCGTGCGGCAGCCATGCGCGTGCTGCAGACCCGCCTGCTGCTGCTGCAGAAGGAGGAGGAGGCCGCGAAGAAGAAGGAGCTCGCCGGGAACATCACCGCGAGCTGGGGCGATCAGATGCGCTCCTACTTCCTCTACGGTCAGCAGCTGGTCAAGGACCTGCGCACCGGTTACGAGTCGGGCAACCCGGCGAACGTCTTCGACGGCGACCTCGACGGCTTCATCTCGGCCGGTATCCGGTGGCGCAAGCGCCGCGACGAGGACGACTGATCATCGTCAGCGCGCGGCACCCTGCAGGGTGCCGGTGACGACGTCCCCGTCGGGGTCGTAGACGACGCACTGCACGGCGCGGTCGTCATCCTGGTTCCAGGTGTCCTCGTTCGGCCAGAGCCCGTAGTACTCCAGCTCGGAGTCCTCGAACGGCGTGCCGACGAACCCGTCGAACGCCTCGCGACAGGTCTCCATGGCCTCGAGCTCGGTGGCCTTGTCTCCGGGATAGACGTCCTGCGACATCTCGTACGCGTGGAACACCTCATCCGAGTGCGGCGACGAACAGGGGACGATCACGAATTCGCCGCTGTCGTCGTTGTACGGCTGTTCGGTCGGCATGCAGTCGCCCACCTCGAGCTCCCACCAATCGACGACCTCCGATCCGGGAGGCGTCGCATCGGGCGAAGAGGTGGACGCGGGCAACGGTGCGGTGTCGCCCTGCATCTCCCTGAGGCCGCTGATCATCGCCGAGGACACGAGAGTCGTCACCACGGCAAGCGCTCCGACCGACGACACGATGATGCCGGTGACGCCCGGCCACCGGGCGCCGGGACGCACCAGGGCGATGATCGAGAGCACGATCCCGGCCAGCAGCAGGAGCAGTCCGACGCCGAGGATCGGCGGTATGCAGGCGAGCACGGCTCCGGTGAGCGACACTGCGAGCGCGACCCAGGCGAGTGCCGACGGACGGCGCGCGGCCGCGGCCGGTGCACCGGCGAAGGGCATGGCTGCGGCGTAGGGCTGCCCGGCCGGATGTCCCGGCGCGACCAGCGGCGTTCCTGCCTGGTCATGCCGCTGGATCTGAGGCGCGGGCTCCGCGACGTAGGGCGGCTCGAAGACGGGGACGGGGGCGACCTCGACCGGAGCGAAATGCTCGGTCCACTGCGTTCCGTCCCACCAGCGCTGGCGACCGGAACCGTCGTCGTACCAGCCGGCGGGGATGTTCATGGCTCATCTTCCCACGCCCGGACGCCCCCGAGAGACGAGGAAGGGCCCGGCGATGCCGGGCCCTTCCTGAGGTGACGCGCGTCGTACGGCGACTCAGCGCAGAGCGCAGGTCGGCAGCGCCTTCCCGAGCTCCTCAGCGAAGGCGGACGCGGCGTCCGCGTCGGTGAAGGTGGCCTCACCGGAGGCGATCACCTGCAGCACGTCGTCGGGGATGTCGGACGCGACGAACTCCTCGCCGAAGCACTGCAGCTGCGAGTCGGTGAAGGTGCCGCTGCCCTGGCTCTCGGCGATCGCCTGGATGCCCGCGGCGACCTCGTCGGCCGTCGGACGGCCCGAGCTCGACGACGAGTCGGTGCTGTCGTCGGTGCTCTCGGACTGGGTGTCCGAGGTGCTGCTCGACGAGCCCTCGTAGGTGGACGACTGGTTGATCGCGAAGATGAGGAGACCAGTGATGATGGCACCCACGGCCAGTCCGACGATCGACACGGCCAGGCCGACGATGCCGGGCCACTTCGCGCCCTTCATGAACAGCGCGATGATCGAGAGCACGAGGCCGACGAACGGCAGGAACGGACCGATGAACGGGATCCAGCAGATCAGCAGACCGAGGATCGCCACTCCGAAGGCGATCCAGGCGAGCACCGAGACCTTCTTCCTCTCCGGGCCTGCGGGGTAGGCGCCCGGCGCAGGATAGGCGTTCGGTGCATAGGCGCCGGGGTATGCGGCATCCGGTGCCTGGCCGGTGAGCGGGTAGCCCTGGCCGGTGATGCCGGGGCCCTGCGGGCCGGCGGCCTCAGGGAGACCGGCCGCCGCGAGTTCCGCGGAGAGCCCCTCGGTCAGGTTGTCAGCCGACCGCGGTGCGCCGCCCTCGAACTGCTCGGTCGCGAACTGGTCGGTCCACTGTGCTCCGTCCCACCAGCGCTGCCGGCCGGAGCCGTCGTCGTACCAACCTGCGGGAATGCTCATGATGCTCCTCATCGCGCCGATGATGCCGGCGCCGATCCTCCGTGATGGGCGTGATCGCCCCCGTGTACGTGTATATCAGTCACGCGGACCGCGGGCCATGGGCAGCGCTGCCCATCGCCGCGACTGTCCGCACGTGCGGGAGTGTCGCTCAGGGTCTGCGCCCGAGGCCCGCTTAGGCTCGAAAGGCCATGATCCGATTCGAGAACGTCACCAAACGGTACCGCGGCACCAAGCGTCCCGCCCTGGACGAGGTCGACTTCGAGGTGGAGCGGGGCGAGTTCGTCTTCCTCGTGGGAGCCTCGGGGTCGGGCAAGTCCACCTGCCTCCGCCTCATCCTGCGCGAGGACGTGCCCACCACCGGTCGTGTGGCCGTGCTGGGCCGCGACCTGCGCTCACTCGCCAACCGCAAGGTGCCGTACTTCCGGCGCAACATCGGTTCGGTGTTCCAGGACTTCCGGCTGCTGCCGTCGAAGACGGTGTACCAGAACGTCGCCTTCTCGCTGCAGGTGATCGGCTCCTCCCGCGGGTTCATCCAGCAGGCCGTCCCCGAGGCGCTCGCGCTGGTCGGGCTCGAGGGCAAGGAGAAGCGGATGCCGCATGAGCTCTCGGGCGGTGAGCAGCAGCGCGTCGCGATCGCCCGAGCCCTGGTGAACCGGCCGCAGATCCTGCTCGCCGACGAACCGACCGGAAACCTCGACCCGGCGACCTCGGTGGGCATCATGCAGCTGCTCGCGCGGGTCAACGCCGGCGGCACCACGGTGCTGATGGCCACGCACGAGGCCGGCTTCGTCGACCAGATGCAGCGCCGCGTCATCGAGCTGCAGGACGGCGTGATGGTGCGCGACGAGAGCAGCGGCGGCTACGGCGACACCTCGAACATCCCGATGCTCACGCCCGAGGCGCTGCGCGGCGTGGCCGCGACCGCCGCGCTCACCAAGGTGCAGGAGGTGCAGCGGCAGACCGAGGCCGTGCCGGTGATCGTGCCGGATGCCTCGGATGCCGAGCCCGTTCCGCTCCCGCCGCAGGTGGCCGAACCTCAGCCGCCCGCCGCAGAGGAGCCGCCCGCGGCGGAGCCCCAGACGCACGCGATCGCGCTGCCCGAGGTCGATGTCGATGTCGCCGAGCTCGGCGTCGCAGATCGACTCGGCCTGGACGACGGCACCGACGAGGAAGTGGGACCCACCTCGTGAACTTCGGACTCATTCTCAAGGAGGCCCTCGGCGGCCTCCGGCGCAACCTCTCCATGGTGATCTCGGTCATCCTGGTCACCTTCGTGTCACTGACCTTCGTCGGCGCCGCGATGCTGATGCAGACCCAGATCAGCACGATGAAGGCGTTCTGGGGCGAGCGCGCCGAGGTCACGGTCTACCTGTGCTCGCCGCTGTCGACCACCAAGGGGTGCGCCGACGGCGTCGCCACGCAGGACCAGGTCGACGCCGTCAAGGCGCAGCTCCAGGGCGAGGCGCTCAAGCCGCTGATCAGCGAGCTGCGCTTCGAGACGAAGGAGGAGGCGTTCAAGGACTTCGTCGACCAGTTCGGCAAGGAGCAGGCCGACGTCTACGGCGTCGACGCCATGTCCGAGTCGTTCCGTGTCACGCTCAAGGACCCTTCGAAGTCCGATGTGATCACCGAGGCGGTCGGCGGCATGCCCGGCGTCGACGAGGTCAACGACCAGCGCAAGCTGCTCGATCCGCTGTTCTCCGCACTCACCGTCGCCACCTACATCGCGGTCGGCATCGCCGTGCTGATGCTCATCGCCGCGGTGCTGCTGATCGCCACCACCATCCGACTCTCGGCCTATGCGCGGCGCAAGGAGATCGGCATCATGCGCCTGGTCGGCGCGTCGAACAGGGCGATCCAGACGCCCTTCGTGCTGGAGGGCGTGTTCTCCGCGTTCATCGGCTCGGTGCTGGCCGGCATCGCAGTGCTCGCCGGGGTGAAGTTCGGCGTCGAGGGCTACCTCGCGGAGCGGGTCCCGTTCATGCGTCCGCTGGTGGGCATGCAGGATGCCGTGTTCGTGGTGCCCGTGCTGATAGGCATCGGCGTGCTCCTGGCGGCGCTGTCCGCAGGATTCGCCATCCGGCGCTGGCTGCGCACCTGACCCTGTAGGCTTGAGGGCTGTCTGTCGTCAGGAGAAGAACATGCCCAGGGAACGCGGTGAGAAGGTCATCGCGACCAACCGTCGCGCGCGCCACGACTACAACATCGAGAAGTCGTATGAGGCGGGCCTCGTGCTCACCGGCACCGAGGTGAAGTCGCTGCGCCAGGGGCGCGCCAACCTCAGTGACGGTTACGCGTTCATCAAGGGCGGCGAGGCCTATCTCGACGCCGTGCACATCCCGGAGTATTCGCAGGGGCACTGGACCAACCACGCCTCCAAGCGGATCCGCAAGCTGCTGCTGCACCGCGAGGAGATCGCCAAGCTCGAGCACGCGGTGTCGGCGGGCGGCTACACACTGATCCCGCTGCGGCTGTACTTCTCGGACGGTCGGGCCAAGGTCGAGATCGCTCTCGCCAAGGGCAAGCGCGAGTTCGACAAGCGGCAGACCCTGCGCGAGCGTCAGGACAACCGTGAGGCCGAGCGCGCGATGCGCATGCGCAACCGGATGGGCGAGTAGGAGCCCGATCAGGAGTCGCGCAGCTCGCGCTTGAGGATCTTCCCGCTCTGGTTCCGCGGCAGCTCGTCGATGAACCGGACGGCCTTGGGCACCTTGAACGACGACAGCCGGTCCTTCACGTGGGCGATGAGGTCGACCTCGGAGACCGACGTCTCCGGCCGGCGCACCACGTAGGCCACGATCGCCTCGATCCATCGCTCGTCCGGCACGCCGATGACCGCGACCTCGGCGACATCCGGGTGCGTGTAGACCGCGTCCTCCACCTCGCGGGAGGCCACCATGATCCCGCCGGTGTTGATCGCGTCCTTGATGCGGTCGACGACGGTCAGGTATCCGGCCTCGTCGCGGGTGACCAGGTCGCCGGAGTGGAACCATCCGTCTCGGAAGGCCTCGGCCGTCTCCTCCGGCTTGTCCCAGTAGCCCTGCGCCAGCTGCGGTGAGCGGTACAGCACCTCGCCCGGCTCGCCGACTGCGGCCTCCGCGCCGTTCTCGTCGACCACCCGGGTCTCCACGAACAGGATGGGGCGACCCGCGGACGCGGGGCGCTCCGCGTGCTCCTCGGGGCGCAGCACGGTCGCCAGCGGACCGATCTCCGACTGCCCGAAGCAGTTGTAGAACCCCAGGGCCGGATACCGCTCGCGCAGCCGGTTCAGCACGGTGACGGGCATGATCGATGCGCCGTACTGCGCCTTGGTGAGCGACGAGAGATCCGCGTCGTCCAGGTCGGGGTGGCCGGCCAGGGGCACCCACACCGTCGGGGCCAGGAACAGCGAGCCGATGCGCTCCTCCGCGACGGTGCGCAGGATCCGAGGGATTTCGGGGGCGGGCAGCAGCCGCACGGTGGCACCGATGGCGAGGTAGGGGAGCATGAACACGTGCATCGCGGCCGAGTGGTAGAGCGGCATGCAGACGAGCGGAGCGTCATCGGGCGTCAGATCCAGAGCGACGATCACCGAGGAGTACTCGGCCACGAGCGCCGCGTGTGTGAGCATCGCCCCCTTGGGCTGAGACGTCGTGCCCGAGGTGTACAGCAGCTGCACGAGGCTCTCGCCGTCCACGTCCGCGGGCAAGACCGGCACGGCGCCGGTGCGGGCGTGCGTCAGCAGCGAGTCGTCCTCGTCGCGCAGCGATGCGACCCGCTCGACCACGGTGTCCGGACGGATCGCGTCGAAGTGCGTCCGCAGCTGCGGGTCGACCAGCGCCGCCCTGGCGCCCGACTGCGCGATCACGTAGGCGAGCTCCGCGCCGTGCAGGGCGTAGTTGACCGGCACGTGGACGAGTCCCGCCCTGGCGATCGCGAGGAACGCGATGACGTAGGCATCCGAGTTCGTGCCGTAGGTGACCACGCGCTCGCCGGCGGCGAGCCCCCATCCGCGCAGCTCGGCGGCGGCTCTGGTCACCGCGTCGTCGAGCTCGCGATAGGTCCAGTCCCGGTCCTCGAAGCGGAGGGCGAGAGCGAGCGGATCGCGAGAGCTGCTGCGCCGGAGAACCGCGTCGACGGTGTTGCTGCGCCAGGGCTGGGATGTGGACGTCGTCGTCATGACGCTCACGCTATCCCAGCAGGCGCTCACGCCGGGGTGAAGCCGAAGCTCCTGCCCAGGAAGGCCAGCTCCGCGTCGAACGCCGCGATGATCGTCTCGGCGCGTCGGAAGCCGTGTCCCTCGCCGGGGAACAGCACGTACTCGTGCGGGATGTCCCGGGCCGCGAGGGCGTCCCTGATCGCCTCGGACTGGTTCGGCGGCACGACCTTGTCGTCCGCCCCCTGCAGCAGCAGGACCGGCACGTCGATGCGGTCGGGGTGCGTGAGCGGCGACCGTTCGATGTACGTCTGCTCCGCCTCGGGTAGCGGGCCGACCAGCCCGATGAGGTAGTTCTTCTCGAAGTCGTGGGTGTCCGAGGCCAGCATCCGCAGGTCGGCCACGCCGTATCTGCTGATCCCTGCGCTGAAGGCGCCGCCGCGCACCAGCGCGCAGAGAACCGTCCAGCCGCCCGCCGAGCCGCCGCGGATGGCGATGCGGTCGGGGTCGGCTGCGCCGGACGCCGCGAGGCCGCGTGCCGCTGCGATCACGTCGTCGACGTCCGCCACGCCCCACTGGCCGTCCAGGCGCTCGCGGTAGGCACGGCCGTACCCGGTGGAGCCGCCGTAGTTCACGTCCAGGACGCCGATGCCGCGGCTCGTCCAGTACGTGTACGCGGTGGACGCCGCGCCGCCGACGTGCGCGGTGGGGCCGCCGTGCACCATGACGATGTACGGCGGCAGCTCGCCGACGGCGGCAGCGGCGTCGGGGTTGGTGGGCGGGTAG
Organism: Microbacterium sp.; assembly: GCA_031286555.1. Classification (GTDB taxonomy): domain Bacteria; phylum Actinomycetota; class Actinomycetes; order Actinomycetales; family Microbacteriaceae; genus Microbacterium. The sequence goes on from JAITUD010000226.1 coordinate 14,883, forward strand.
TCGAACGCGTGCACCGGCCCGTGCGGTCCGTCGAAGGTCACCGGTCGCGGCGCAGCCACCCAGTCCCGATCGACGGGGGCGCCCCCGCGCACCGCGAACGCCTGGCCGGTCACCGTGTCCAGCACCCACAGTCCCCGGTCGACCGTCGCTCCGGCGCCGGAGACGAGGATGCGTCCGCCCGCGGCGTCGTCGATGCTCGCCTCGCTCGTGACGGGCACCGGAAGGTGAGTGGACGTGCCGTCCCGCTCGATCAGGACGAGCTCGTCCGCACCGTTCGTGCGCACGGCGGCGATCCGGCCGTCGCCCAGCGGACGGTACCAGCGGTTGCCGAGCACCCACAGCCCGCCGCCGGTGTCGGCGTCGAACGGGTAGGCGGTCCGCGAGACGACGTGGAGGCCGTCCAGCTCGACGCGCTCGATGTTCCAGCGCCCCTTCGGGTCGTCCAGGAACAGCAGCTCGGTGTCGGACGCCCACTCCGGCTGCAGCGCGGCACTGGTGCCGATGGTGGCGAGTTCGTCGGCGTCGATGGCCGTGAGGTGCAGGAGGCACTGCTCCCACGGCATCCGCTCCGTGCTCCACTGCACCCACGCGATCCGGGTGCCGTCGGGGGAGAGCGCGGGATGCGCGACGAAACCGCTCGTCGACACGAAGATGCGCACGGCGTCTTCGCTGTCGGCGGCGGAGCCGTCGGCGGGGATCTCCACGATGGCGCGGAGGTGCGGATCACCGCGCAGATCCTCGCGCACCGCGAACAGGCGTCCGTGCTGCATCGACAGGCCGCCGTACTGGGGTCCCGCCGCGGTGAGCGGCTCGGGCGCGCCGCCCCGAGGCATCCGGTACACGCGCTGGTCGCCGCCGTCGACGAAGTACAGCGTGCCCGCGGCATCCGCCGTCCAGGCCCCGCCGCCGTACTCGTGCACGCGCGAGCGCGCGTTCCACGGCGACGGCAGTATCTCGGCGCCGGTCGAGCTGCGCACCGCGATACGGCCGCCCTCGGCGGGCACCGACTCTCCCCACCAGATCTCGTCGCCGACGAAGCGCGCGCCGTCGATCCGCGGTGATGCGGCCGCCATGCTCGCGGCGTCGAAAGGGGAGGGCCAGGTGCCGTACGGGGATGCCATGCCTCGAGCGTACGGCTCTGCGACATAGGGCGTCACATAACATGCGGGGTGCACGTGGCCGTTCTACGGTGCTGGGAACATCCACTCCGACGATCGCAGAGGAGAGTCCCGTGCCCCGTGTGCCGTTCTCCTTCGAGCTCTACCCGCCGCGTACTCCGGCGAGCACGGATGCGCTGCGCGAGACGATCCAGCGCCTTGCCGCGGCGGGCCCGGACTTCCTGTCGGTCACCTACGGCGCCGGTGGCTCGACCGGTGGTCGCTCGCTCGACGTGCTGCGCCACATCCGTGAGAACACCGACGTCGAGCCGCTCGCGCACCTCACCTGCGTGGGCAACACCTACGCCGGTGCGACCGGCCTGATCCGGGAGTTCCTGGATGCCGGCATCCTCAGCTTCCTCGCCCTGCGCGGCGACCCGCCTGCAGGGCACACTGAGGGCGAGCCGTTCCTCGGCGATCTCGAGACCTCCGCGCAGCTGGTGCAGCTGATCGACCGGGTGCAGGCGGAGCACGCGCCGTACGAGGAGTCCCCGGTGCCCGGATTCCCGGGTACCGCCCGCGTCGCACCGCGTCGCAAGGCGAGCATCGCCGTCGCGGCGTTCCCGAACGGGCACCCGCGCTCGGCGTACAGCACCCAGCACGTCGAGGCGCTGCTGGCCAAAGAGGCGGCCGGGGCTACATTCGCCATCACGCAGCTCTTCTTCCATCCCGACGACTACCTCGTCTTCGTCGAGCGCGCCCGCCGTGCCGGCGTGACGATCCCTATCCTGCCCGGCATCATGCCGATCACCTCGCCCGCTCGCCTCGCGCGCGTGCTCGAACTCACGGGGGAGGAGCTGCCCGGCGAGCTCGTCATCGCTCTCGAGGTCGAGCCCACCGCCGAGGGGCGCCGGCAGATCGGCATCGAGTGGGCCGCCCGCCTCGCATCCGACGTCGTGGCAGGCGGCGCTCCCGGCGTTCACCTCTACGCGTTCAACCGGCACGACACGGTGCTCGACGTCCTGGCCGCGGCCGACATCCTGCAGACCTCCTCCCCGACAGAGTAAGGAACCCCACCATGACCGCTTTTCCTGCAGGCACCGTCCTCGGCTACCCCCGGATCGGTCGCCGCCGCGAGCTGAAGAAGGCCGTGGAGGCGTTCTGGGCCGGGCGCATCACCGAGGCGGAGCTCGAGCAGACCGCCGCCGGGCTGCGCGCAGCCACCCGCACCCGCCTCGTCGATCTGGGGCTGGGCCGCGGGGACTCCGCCATCCCGGAGTCGTTCTCCTTCTACGACCAGGTGCTCGACGCGACGGTCGCTGTCGGCGCGATCCCCGCGCGCTTCGAGGACCTGCGCTCGGCCGACGGCACGATCGGTCTGCCGGCATACTTCACCATCGCCCGCGGCGAGGGCGATCGGGGCCCCGCCGAGATGACCAAGTGGTTCGACTCGAACTATCACTACCTGGTGCCCGAGATCGGTCCGGAGACCGTGTTCTCGCTGTCCAGCGACCGCCTCGTCCGCGAGGTCGTCGAGGCAGCGGATGGCGGGTTCGTCACCCGTCCGGTCGTCGTCGGTCCTGTCACGCTGCTGGCTCTCGCGAAGGCGTCCGACGATGCGCCCGAGGGTTTCGACCCGCTGTCGCGTCTCGACGACGTCGTGCCCGTCTACGTCGAACTGCTGGCCGAGCTGAGGGCAGCGGGCGCGGAGTGGGTGCAGCTCGACGAGCCCGCTCTGGTCAGCGAGTCCCTCCCCGCCTCGGCGGCGGTCCTCGGTGAGGCCGCGGCACGCGCGTACGCGGTGCTCGGCGAGAGCGCGGACCGCCCGCAGATCTTCGTCGCGGCTCCCTACGCGTCGCTGGACGGCAACTTCGCTGTGCTGGCCGCCGCCCCGATCGAGGCCATCGGCGTCGACCTGGTCCGCGGCACCGTTCCGCAGGCCGTGCGCGGCCTGTCCGGGAAGACTCTGGTCGGCGGTGTGATCGACGGCCACAACATCTGGCGCGGCGACCTCGCCGGCGCCTTCGACAGGCTCGCACGGCTCCGTGACCTCGGTGCCGCCGCTGTCGCAGCATCCACCTCGACGTCGCTGCTGCACGTGCCGCACGACGTCGAGGACGAGTCGAGGCTCGACGCGCGCCTGGTCTCGTGGCTGGCGTTCGCCGACCAGAAGGTCGGCCAGGTCGTCACCCTCGCGCGCGGCCTCGGCGCAGGCCGCGACGCGATCGCCGCAGAGCTGGATGCCGCCACCGCGGCCCTCGAGGATCGGCGCAGCGCCCCCGGTGTGCGCGACGGCTCCGTGCGCACCCGTGCGCTCGTCGAGGCGGACTTCGCCCGCGCCGACTTCGCAGATCGCGAGACCGCTCAGGAGGCGCT
>JAITUD010000229.1 GCA_031286555.1 Microbacterium sp.
AAGGGGTCATAGTGTTTCTTCCGATCCTGCACTTATACACTTCGCAACCAATCTCTGCGGCGTACGAACGCAGCTTCGACTGCGTCTCAGCTTCAACTTTCGAACCGAGGACCACGGACGTGACACAATGGCGCGGAATTGAAAGAAGCGCGGTTCCATCCACATGAATGAGGTCGGACGCATTGTTCAGCACGAGACGCCTTTCCTTCTCGTACGACCAGCATGAGGCCTTTGTGAAGTATGCGGCGTTGTACACGATTTGCCGGAGAAAATAGATATCCCTAAATTTCTGGCGAAATTGAGCCCGCGCGAGAGAGCGTGAAAGGTCCTCGTTGAGCGTGTCGCGATAGGCGACGTCCTGGATCACGCCGTTCTCGCCGAGTTCAGCACGTAGAGCTTCCTCGTCTACCTCAATGACAAATCCCCTACCGTTCTGGCCGTAGTGAGCCCACATCGGAACGACATCCGGGCGACGTGAGAAGCACGTCGTAGGCATGTTCTGTATCGCTCCGATTACTTCCTCATAGAAGGCGAGAGTCGCAGGAGGAGAATTATGGTCAACGGTGAGAAACAGCTCAAAAGGGTCGTTGAACTCGCTCGGCATCGAGAACTTGAGGGTTGCTCCATCGTGCGAAATAGCTCTACCTGCAAGTTCAGGGGCGAAGTACTTGTATAGTTTGTCGACCAACGGACTTCCTTTCGGGAACAGCGTCTAATCTAGATTAGGCTCCGCCGCCGCGTGCAGGAGAATCTGCCGGATCTCCGCAGCGACAGGGCTCGAGTTCTGGAGCATGCGAGGTTCGCCGCGGAGATGCACGACGTCGTAGGTCGTACTCTGACGGTGGTGATCGACGGTCAACAGCGCACATTGAGGGTGTCCTGCGACTCGGACCAGGCACGCGACGATGCCCTGCACCACCCTGGACACGATCTGTTCGACGTCGAGGCCATGATTGAGGAGTTCCGCACCGCCGGGAATCTCGTGAGGCTCCGACGTACCGCGGCCCCGATCCACGCGGGCGTGCCGCTGCCCTGGCTATTCCCCGCATCCTCTTGGGGCGCTTGACCAACGTGCTGCGCGACACGAACGAAGGGCCCTCTGTCTCCTGGCAGATGGCGACGCTTGACGGGCGTGCGCAGGAAAGTCATCGCATGGTCAGAGGAAACGACCTGGCCCCGCAGGCGGATTTGGCGCTTCGCCGCACGGTGTGCCAACAGCCCGACAGAAAAGCCCTGGTGAGATCTTCGATCTCACCAGGGCTTCGTCGTTTCTCCGGACGGTTCCGCGAACCTCCAGGCACTGCGCACCGCTCGCGTTTTCCCGCGCTTCGTGGTGGGCTGTTGCGACGCCGCATGCCGAAGGGCGATGCCCCACTACCGGCGACGTGACCGATCTTGGAACCGTACGAGCCGGGAGAAGCAATATCCAGTGTGAGCGAAGACAGCGAGTGCATCCAGGCGTCCATGGGATCGCCTGCCCGATTCTCTGAGATCTTCGAACGCCACGCGAAGGACGTGGAGGCGTTCATCTTGTCTCGGATTGGAGAGACTGCGAAAGACGATGTGTTGAGTGAGACCTTCCTGGTCGCATTTCGGCAGCGCGGGAAGTTCGACCTCACGGTCGATTCGGCGAAGCCGTGGCTGCTCGGGATAGCGACCCGGCTGATCCATCGACACCGCGCCCAGGAGTCAGCCCATTGGCGCCGGCTCATGGCTTCTGCGAGGGTCACGGAGTTCATCGCGCCGAACGAAGAGGCGAGGGCCTCTGAGCGAGCCGATGCGGTTGCCGCGATTCGCGCTCTGGGCCCGCAGATCGCCGCGCTCTCCCGACGTGACCGCGACACGCTGCTGCTGTATGCGTGGGGCGACCTGACCTATGAGCAGGTCGCCGCGGCACTGAAGGTGCCCGTGGGCACGGTTCGATCGCGGCTCAGTCGGATCCGTGCTCGATTGTCTGCGCCGCCAGTGGCGGCGTCGGCAGCGAGGTCTTCAACCGAGAATGGAGGAGCAATCGTATGGACAGCATGAACAAGGTACGTGAGATGCGTCAGCCCGGTGCCAGTGACCTGTCGGTGGCGCGGGCGTCGCTGGAGGCCGCGATCGCTTCGGGCGGGGGAGACCGCCGTCGTTCCTCGCGAGGAATGGTGATCGGTGGTGGCGTCCTGGCGGCGGGCCTCGTCGTGGCGGGAACACTGGTCGGAGGGTTGCAGCCGCAGGCGGCCAGCGCACAGGAGGTCCTCGAGAACGCGGCCGCGCTGCAGGTCGAGCTCTACGACACCTCCCTCGAAGAGGGGCAGTTCCTGCGCACGAAGATCGTGCGCGAGAGCATCAGCTACCTCAACGAGGGGTGGCAGACCGGTGTCGAGCCGTTCTCAGCGGTCCCGGTCCACCCGGTCGCTGCCGTGCTGACCGGCTCCACGGACGTCTCCTACCGTTCGGCCGATCGATCGGCTGATGTCACTCAGGACACGAGCGGCTACTACGGGATCCAGGCCTACGGTGACACCTCGGCGGCAGAGGCCGCCTGGGCCGAGTACTACGTCCCGAGCGGTGCGGCGAAGATCGGCGAGCAGGCTCCGGGCGAGGTCTGGCGGACGGCAGGTCGCGCCCCTGGTTCGCGGTTCCTCGAAGGGAAGCTGCAGGGCAGGATTCCCGAGGATCCGCAGGCATTCCTCGATGCGTGGATCGCAGGCGCCGACGGTGACGCGGCCGCCCGTGAACCTGCCCTCGATCAGCTCTGGCGCGTGGTGGGGGATGCGGACTTCGCGAACGCGTCCGGTCGGGAACGAGCAACTGTGCTGAGGGCCCTGGCGTTGACTGATGGAGCGGAGGTCGTATCGACCGATGGTGGTCTCTCCGTCGTGCAGTACAAGGGCGAATGGGGCACCTACCGGCTGACCGTCGACACGGCGAAGGGGCAGATCGTCGCGGTGCAGAGTGAGATTCATCGCGGTGCCGTCTATGTCGGCGGCGGCAACAAGGAGCGCCTCGTCGACTTCGAGGCTCCGGCGTTCGTCCCTGACGGAACCTTCTCCAGCACGGAGAAGATCACCGTGGACGTCGTGGACTCTGTTCCGCAGGCTGACACCTTCGACGACTGACGACGAGCCACGTCACCAGTCTGCGACGGGGAGGGCCCGGAAGCTCGCAAGAGCTCCCGGGCCCTCCGCCTCGTCGGCGATCAGACGCCGAAGTCGAGTTCGCGGCGCTGATGCATCCTGCCGGCTTCGTCGAGTTCGATGACGATGCCGACGCCGATCCGCTTCAGGAACGCGAAATCGTGGCTGACGACGAGCAGTGCACCGCGGTACGAGTCGAGGGCTTCAGCCAGCTGTTCGACGCTGGCGATGTCGAGGTTGTTGGTCGGTTCGTCCAGGACGAGCAACTGGGCCGGAGGCTCTGCGAGGAGCAGCCGTGCGAGCGACACCCGGAAGCGCTCACCGCCGGAGAGCGTGCGCACCGGGCGATCGACGCTGTCACCGCGCAGGAGCAGGCGGGCGAGCTGGTTGCGGATCGTGCCGGCAGGGGTCTCCGGCGCGGCGGCCTGCACGTTCTCCATCGCACTGATGTCGTCATCGAGTGCGTCGAGGCGCTGCGGCAGCAGGCCGACGAGTTCCGTCATCAACCGGCCGCGGGGGCGTCCGGCAGACGGCTCGGTTCCCTGGACGAGCTGATTGATCAGAGTCGACTTCCCGACGCCGTTCGCACCCACGAGCGCGACGCGCTCCGGCCCCTGGATCACGATCCTCCGGTCTTCGTCCTCGAGTTCCGCCAGGCGTCGACCTCGGGGCACGTCGGGATCCGGCAGCACGAGGTGAATGTGCTCCTCGCCACGGACCCGCGCGTCGGCTGCATCGACTGCGGCCTGCGCTGTCTGCACCTTCTCATCGAGCGTGGTGCGCAGCGATCCCGCGGACGCCTGCGCCCTGCTGGCCCGGTTCCCCGCGAGGATCTTCGGGATCCCACCATCCTTCTGGGTCTTCTTCCCCGTTCGCTCCCGGCGTGCCAGCTTCGTCTCCGCCTCGACGCGCTGCTTCTTCTCCGCCTTCAGTGTCTGCTGCGCGGAGCGCGCGGCCTGTACCGCGGCAGCCTGCGCCTGCTCCTGGTGCTCCTTCCACGTGCTGTACGGCCCGCCGAATGTCTCCAGCCTCCCGCCGTACAGCTCCGTGGTGTGATCCATGTGCTCCAGAAGCTCCAGGTCGTGGCTGACGACGACGAGAGTGCCCGGCCATTGATCGACGAACTCGGCGAGCTTCGACCGCGTCACGCGGTCGAGGTTGTTCGTGGGCTCGTCGAGCAGGGTGATCGGGGTGCGGCGGATGCGCAGTCCGGTGATCGCGATGAGCATGCTCTCGCCTCCGGAGAGCTCCGCGACCCGGCGATCGAGGTCGCCGGAGGTGAAGCCGATCTGATGAAGGGCTTCGTCTGCGCGGGACTCGATGTCCCAATCGTCGCCGATCACGTCGAAGTGATGTTGGTCGACGTCGCCGGTCTCGATCGCTCTCATCGCGTCGAGGATCGGCTGGATGCCGAGCAGCTCGGCGATCCTGGTGTCGTGCCGCAGCGTGAGCGTCTGCGGAAGGTACCCGACTTCGCCGCCGATGTCGACACGGCCCGAGGTCGGTCGCAGCTCGCCCGCGAGGAGGCGGAGCAGCGTGGACTTGCCCGCGCCGTTCCGGCCGATCAGTCCTGTGCGGCCGGCGCTGAGGGTACCGTTGACCCTGTCGAGCGCGACGGTGCCATCCGGCCATTCGAAGGTCAGATCACGTAGCGTGATGGCGGAATTCATGGACATTGCTGTTTATCTCTTCTCTTCTGTCGTCATCCGCCCGTGGGCGCGACGGGAATCAGTTCTGCGCCGGCGGGCATGGTGCCTCGCGGCGGCGGGGAAAGGTACCTCGCGTGCAGTTGGCCGCAGGCTGCGTCGATGGACGTGCCGAACTGGCGTCGCCTCGTCGCGTGGATGCCGCGCGCAGTGAGTTCGCGCACGAACTCGTCGACGCGCTTCGAGGCGGGCGCGCGATAGTCCGGGTGCGCGCCCGCGGCCTCGTTGTATCGGATGACGCTGACATGGAACAGCTCGGCTCGGGAGCGCTCCAAGATCAGCGCAGCAAGTGCCGAGAGATGCTCGTCGCTGTCATTGACATCCGCGATGAGCAGATACGCGAGGAACACCTTCCTGCGCCTCGTCTCGGCATGCCGGTCGAGAATCTCCAGGCTCTGTTCGAGCGGGAATCTCTCCTCGAGGGGGATGATCCCTGCTCGTTCCGTTGGAAACGGCGAATGCACCGAGAGCGTGACGCCCACCTGCGGATGCTCGTTCACGAGACGTTCCAGGTTCGGCGCGAAGCCGACAGTGGAGACGGTGATGCGGCGCGCTGACATCCCGGCATACGCCGGATCCGTCAGAAGGGTCAATGCGTCGAACACGTGCGGGTTCGCGAGCGCCTCACCCATGCCCATGAACGCGACGCTCGTGGGTCTCGGCTGCCCTGCCCTTGTCCAGCGAGGGTGCATGACCTGCGCCGCGATCGCGTCCGCCGGGAGGTTGCGGATCAGCCCGACTGCACCGGTGGCGCAGAAGGTGCACCCCAGACCGCAGCCGGCCTGTGAGGAGATGCACATCGAATCCCACCCGGCACGGTAGTGCGAGACGACTGTCTCGATGCGTGCCCCGCTGTCCGAGGCGAACAGCACCTTCTCGACCTGTTCATCGCGCTGCACGTCGAGCGCCGTGAGCGGATGCAGTTGCGGACCGAAACGCTCAGCGAGATCGGCGCGGAGTCGTACTGGAAGAGCGTGGCCGTCGTCGAAAGTCACCGCCGAGGAAGCCTGCCATGCCGCGATGATCTGGCGGAAGCGGAAGGCCGGCTCGCCGGCCAGCGCGAGGTGATCACGGATACGCATCCAGCGGCTTCTCGTGGTCAGAGCGGTGCTCACGCGTCACCGCCACGCGGCGGGAGGACCTCGCGGCCCCGGTAGAACCCGCAGTGTGCGCAGGCGCGGTGCGGTGGGGTGGGCTTCCCGCACAGGGGATTGGTGCAGGTGGTGAGGGCCGGAGCGCTGGCTTTCCAGTGCGCGCGGCGGTGACGGGTGCGAGTACGCGGTGTTTGGTGCTGCATGGTGACGTCTTTCGTGAGGAGGTTGCAGAGGCCAGCGAAACTGGCAGGACAACCGACCACGGGCCGTGCGTGGACGAAGCGACATGTCGCCCCGTAGGGCAGCGCAGAACGTCGCTCCTGACGCGAATCCACAGCGGGAACGTCAGGAGGCGGCAGGTGCGCCCGAGGGAGGAGTCACGCGTTCGCAATCGTGCGCACGCGGCTGAGGCCGAGGTCGGTGCGGTGCGAACGTGCCGACGGGGAGTGCATGGGTCGACATCCCAGAACGGGACGGACTGCACTCACAGGAAGGATCGCCTACGGGCGCGCGCGATTGCTGCGCGAGAAGACGTCACCGGCAGTTCGGTGGCTAGGCTCTGTCGACCTCGATCGTTTCCACGCCGATCATGGTACCAGCCGGCGGCGGGGCCTCCCGCTCACACGATCCGGGGGATCATCGCGATCGCCGCGGCGATGAGCAGAGCCAGGTACGCCCAGGCATGGACGCGATCAGGGATGCGTGGCCGCCGGCGACGAAGCAGCACGATGGTCGGCACGGCACTCAGCAGCAGAAGTCCGGCGGCTCCGGCATCCACGGCGCCGATCATCAGCACGCCGCCGGACGAGGCGTGCCCGCCGGCGGTGAGGAAGACGGCGGTGGCGGGGATGCTGACGGCGAGCGTCAGCGGGTTCGCCAACGTGGCC
>JAITUD010000261.1 GCA_031286555.1 Microbacterium sp.
GGCTCCGTGCAGCTGGTGCCGCTCGCCGACGACAGCCGCTCGGTCTCGAAGACGCACCTGGCGATCATGCCCACCCGCCGCGGCCTGCTCGCCGTGGACCGCGGGTCGACCAACGGCTCCGCCCTGCTGCGCGGCGGCGTCGAGACGCCGCTCGTGCCGGGGCAGCCCCAGCCGCTCGTCGCCGGCGACAGCGTGCGCTTCGGCGACCGGATGCTGCGGGTCGATCAGCCGTGATCGCCCGCCCCCGCACTTCACGCCCCGACACCCCAGAGGATGAACGATGAGGGTCAAGCTCACCCTGCGCCGCCCCGGCGCCCCGCTCACCGACATCGTGGTGATGACGGACTCGACCGCGACGGTCGCGGACGTGGCGCGTCAGATCGCCGTGGCCGACCCGCAGCGCAGCATCCGCGTGGGAGCCGGTGACACGCTGACCCTGTCGGTGGCTCCGCCGACCAGCGACTCTCCCGAGGTGCTCAACCCCGACCTCGTGGTCGGTGACGCGCCCCTGGGCTCGGGCTTCCTCGCCGAGGTCGTGAACCTCGGGCCCGACCGCATCGCCACCGGCGTCGGCGGCGCGCGGCCTGTCGCACTGCTCACGGTGCTGAGCGGGCCCGCAGCCGGTCGCGAGGTCTCGCTGCCGCACGGCCACTTCATGATCGGACGCGACCCGTCCAGCGACGTGCACCTGTCCGACCCCCTGGTCTCGAAGCGACACGCGCGCATCGAGATCGGCCCGGGCTTCGTCGAGGTCGTCGACCTGAACTCCGCGAACGGCATCCTCGTCGACGGCGGCATGGTGCAGCGCCTGCGTGTCATCCCCGGGCAGCCGTTCACGATCGGTGACGGCGAGCTCGTCGTGCACCTCGTCGGCGACTACGACGGCTCGGCCGCGGCGAAGGACCCGATCCTGGAGCGCGGCGGCGCCCTGCTCTTCAACCGCAGTCCGCGCGTCGAGGCGCGCTTCGTCGGCGAGGAGCTCGACGAGCCGCGTTACCCGCGCGACCAGGTGCAGCGCCTGTTCCCGTGGCCGATGCTGGTCGCGCCGATCCTGCTCGCCGTCACCATGTGGGCGGTCACAGGACGCGTGCTCTCGCTGCTGATGGCGGCGGCCTCGCCGATGATGATGTTCGGAAACTTCATCTCGCAGAAGACCAACCTCGGTCAGCGCCTCGGCAAGGAGTCCGAGCTGTTCGAGCAGCAGTACGAGCGGCTCGAGGAGAAGCTGTACAACGCGGTTCCCCTCGAGCGCGAGGTGCGGCAGAACGAGGTGCCGCCGGTCGGCGTCGTGTTCGACGAAGCGATGCGCCTGGGGCCGATGCTGTGGACCCGCCGCCCCGAGCACTGGAACTTCCTGGCCGTACGGCTGGGCACCTGCACCGACAACTCCCGAACGATCATCAAGCGCACCGAGACGCCCGAGGCGCTGCCCGAGTACGTCGAGCGCGTGGACCGGCTCGAGGACCGCTACCGCCTGATCACGGATGTCCCGGTGCTGGAGTCGCTGCAGAGCGTCGGCTCTCTCGGTGTCGCGGGCCCGACGGCGTTCGCCGCCGACGCGCTGCGCGGCCTCGCCGTGCAGCTGTTCGGAATGCACTCGCCGAACGAACTGGTGACCGTCGCGCTCACCGAGCCCGGCTGGGCGCAGGAACTGGACTGGCTGAAGTGGCTGCCGCACACCTCCAGCGAGCGGAACCCGTTCAAGGAGATGCCCCTCGCAGACTCCGCCTCCACCGGCAACGCGCTGCTCAGCGGCCTGGAGGAGATCGTGATGCGCCGGTCGGAGGCGGCCGGCGCACCCCGCCCGCCCTACGGCGACGACTGGGATCCGATGCAGTACGGCACCGACGTGAAGCGTGCCGCCGAAGAGGCGACGTTCCCCGGGCAGACCGCGGTGCTGGTGATCGTCACCGACGACGCCCCTGTCGATCGTGCGCGTCTCACCCAGGTGCTCGAGCGCGGCGCGGACGTCGGCGTGTACGGCCTGTTCGTCGCACCGGTCGTCGAGGCGCTGCCCGCCGTGTGCCGCACCTTCCTCGACGTCACCACCGGACTGGACGCCGCCACGGTCGGCACCGTCCGCAGCGGTCGCGACCACCGCGGCGTGGCGGTCGAGGGCGTCTCGCACGCGTACATGACGATGTTCGCCAAGCGCCTCGCGCCGGTGGTGGACTCCAGCACCGTGGTGGAGGACTCGTCCGACATCCCGAACTCGGTGATGTTCCTCTCGCTGGTCGGCGGCGACCTCGCCGAGGACCCGAACGCGGTGATCGACCGCTGGCGGCAGAACAACACCATCATCGACCGCTCCGGCACCCCGCAGCCCCGTCTGAAGAAGGCCGGGAACCTGCGCGCCATCATCGGCCAGTCCCAGACCGACGCCATGACGCTCGACCTGCGCCTGCAGGGCCCGCACGCCCTCGTCGGCGGCACCACCGGCGCCGGGAAGTCGGAGTTCCTGCAGGCCTGGGTGCTCGGCATGGCCGCGGCGCACAGCCCCGACCGGGTCACCTTCCTGTTCGTGGACTACAAGGGAGGTTCGGCCTTCGCGGACTGCGTCGACCTGCCGCACACGGTCGGTCTGGTCACCGACCTGAGCCCGCACCTGGTGCGCCGTGCGCTCACCAGCCTGCGTGCAGAGCTGCACCATCGCGAGCACCTGTTCAATCGCAAGAAGGCGAAGGATCTGCTCGAGCTGGAGAAGCGCCGTGACCCCGAGACGCCGCCCGCGCTCGTGCTGGTGATCGACGAGTTCGCCGCGCTCGCCGGCGAGGTGCCGGAGTTCGTGGACGGCGTGGTCGACATCGCCCAGCGCGGTCGCTCGCTCGGCATCCACCTGATCATGGCCACGCAGCGCCCGGCCGGTGTGATCAAGGACAATCTGCGTGCGAACACGAACCTGCGCGTCGCGCTGCGCATGGCCGACGAGTCAGACTCGAAGGACGTCGTGGACGACCCGGTGGCGGCGAGCTTCTCGCCGTCGATCCCCGGCCGCGGCATCGCGAAGACCGGCCCCGGTCGCCTGGTGCCGTTCCAGTCGGCGTATGCCGGCGGATGGTCCAGCGACGAGGTGCAGGCAGCCGACGTGAAGGTTGCAGAGCTGCGGTTCGGATCGATCCAGCTCTGGGAGCCCGAGCAGGCGCCCGAGTCCGACTCGCACGACGAGGACCTCGGTCCGAACGACCAGAAGCGCATCGTCGCCACCCTCGTGAAGGCCGCGACGCAGGCATCCATCCCCGCGCCGCGACGGCCGTGGCTGGACGACCTGGAGCAGGCCGTCGACCTGCGCGACCTGCCGGTGCTGGGCGACGGGCAGATCCTGCTCGGCAAGCAGGACGTGCCGGAGCGGCAGCTGCAGGCTCCCGCGTACTTCCTGCCCGACAAGGACGGCTCGCTGCTGATCTACGGCACCAGCGGTGCCGGCAAGTCGACCGTGCTGCGCACCATGGCGATCGCGGCCGGGTACCAGCCGCAGTCGCAGGTCGAGGTGTACGGACTGGACTTCGGATCCGGTGCGCTGAAGAGCCTCGAGATCCTGCCGCACGTCGGCTCGATCATCTCGGGCGACGACGCCGAGCGCGTGCAGCGCATCCTGCGCTCTCTCGCCCGCATCCTCGACGACCGCGGGAAGCGGTTCAGCGCAGCCAACGCCGCGAACCTGACCGAGTACCGCGAGATCACAGGGCGGGACGAGTCCCGCATCCTGTTCCTCGTTGACGGGTTCCCGCAGTTCCGCTCCGAGTGGGAGTCGACGACCGCGCGGATGCCGTTCTACCAGACCTTCATGCGGATCCTCGGCGAGGGCCGCCCCCTCGGCGTGCACGTGATCGCCAGCGCCGACCGCGCCGGTTCCGTGCCGACGGCGGTCAGCGCGAACGTCTCGCGGCGCGTGGTGCTGCGCCTGGCCGACGAGACCGGCTACGCGATGCTCAACGCCCCGAAGGACGTGCTCGACGAGCGCTCCGCGCCCGGGCGTGCGATCGTCGACGGGCTGGAGACGCAGATCGCGACACTGGGCGGCACGCCGAACGTCGCGGAGCAGACCAAGCTGCTCGAGCAGCTGGCCGCCGAGCTCCGCGCGGCCGGCTCCCGGGAGATCGCCGAGATCGGCTCCCTGCCCACCCGGCTCGCGCTCCGCGACCTGCCGGACCGCGCCGACGACATGCCGGTGCTGGGTGTCGCAGAGGACACGCTCGCCGCACGCGGCTTCGACCCGGTCGGCACGTTCGTGGTCGCCGGACCCCCGCTGTCGGGAAAGACCAACGCGCTCAAGGCGATCATCACCTCGGTGCGCCGCTTCGACCCCGAGGTCAAGCTGTTCCACTTCGGCGGTCGCCGCGCAGTGCTGAAGGAATGGGCGGACTGGACGCGCAGCGCCGTCACCCCGGACGACGCGAAGGAGCTCGCGAAGGAGATCACCGAGATCGCCGGCGACGAGTCCATTCCGGTGCGCATGCTGATCGTGATCGAGGACGTGCCGCAGTTCGCCGACAGTCCGGCCGAGCGCGACATGAAGGCGATGTTCCAGGCGATCAACCGCAGCGACCACCTGCTGATCGGCGACGCGGACGTGACCCAGGTCACCAGTGGCTTCGGCTTCATCGGAGACTTCAAGGCCGGCCGCAAGGGCATCATCCTCAAGCCCGACGCCTTCGACGGCGACGCCGTGTTCAAGGTGCCGTTCCCGAAGGTCAAGCGCAGCGACTTCCCCGACGGCCGCGGCATCTTCGTGCAGAACGGCCGCCCGGTCACGGTGCAGATGCCGCTGGTGGAAGGAGAGAGGCTCGCATGAATGACGAGACGCTGACATTCGACAAGTCCGCACTCACCGAACCGGTGGATCGGGCGGTCGCCCGGGCGCAGGCGCAGGAGAACCTCGGTACCGACGGCGGGGGTGCGACAGCACGGGGCTTCGCCGCCGGCGCCTGGTTCACGGGGGTGGGGACCGCCATCGGCATGGCACTCGCGGCCGCCGCTTTCGTCGTCGTTCTGGTCATGACCGTACGTCTCTTCACTGATCGCGGTGTTGCGCTGCCGTTCTTCGTGCTGGCGTGGGCGATTCTCGCCCTGCCGTACGCATACCGTCGCATCGCACGGATCGCACCGCAGCTGCGCGACACCGACGACCGGTGGTACCGGCTGGCCCGATTCGCGCCGGCGAACGGACTGACGCACGTGCTGAGTGAACGGGATCCGCAGCGCTCAGCGGCGGTGTTCGCCGCTGCTGAGGGACCGCAGCTCGACGACCTGGTCACCGGCTCGTCGCCCCGCCCGTTCGAGGTCGCGAACCTTCGGTTCCACATCGGCGGCGGGCGTGCGCGGATGGATGTGGCGATGGGGTACGCGATGTTCCGGGTACGGGCGACGCTCCCGTCGATGAGCATCCAGTCGGTGACCGCACACGGTGGAGCCGCCTGGCGGCCCGAGGCACCGCAGAGCGTCATCGCTGTGGACGAGGAATTCGATCGGCGCTTCCGCGTGTCGTGTGCTCCCGAGGATGCGGCGGTGGTGCGAGGCCTGCTCGGCGCCGAGACGCGCGCAGCGCTGATCGACGTATGCGGAGACGTCGACATCCAGGTCGTCGGCGACGAGGTCTGGTTCTTCGCGCGCCAGGATCTGCGGCTGCAGGATCCCGTGGTCTGGGAGTGGGTGGAGGACCTGTCGGCGCTGCTGGATCACACGCTGGATCCGCGCTCCGGGACGTCGGCTCCTCCGCAGAGCGCCGAGCGCGCGGTCCGGCGCCACAGGGTGCTGCGCGGTGCAGGCGCCGGGCGTCCGTTCATGCTCGGGTGCCTTGTGCCTCTCGTGCTGTCCGTCGCCGCAGTCGTGATCGGCGCGTTCGTGGTCTGAGCCGACGGCGCACGGGATGGGGAGATCTCCCCATCGCGGCCCTTCGACGGTGTCGATATGTTGAGGTGAGGTTTGAGAAGGGACATGCGCGGATGGGTGTGAAGGTCAAGTACGACGAACTGGGCGGGCTGTCCACCGAGCTCGAACACATCGTCAAGGAGTTCGAAGACGCCGGAAGCCGTCGTCGCGACCTCAAGGACGCCGTGGGCGACCCCTATGACGATGGCAGGCTGCGCGACGTCGCCGACGACTTCGAGGGCCGTTGGGATGACAAGCGCAAGGCGCTGATCGAGAACTGCACAACGCTGAAGGACCACGTCGACGGCGTGATCAAGGGCTTCAAGGACTTCGATGAGAAGGCCGCGCAGGGCGGCGACGAGAAGGGCGGCAAGTGATGTCGGTGACGCCGTACATGCCTTACAACACCCCGAGCGGCAAGCACCCCATCGAGCACCTCGATGGAAAGCCGGACAAGATCCAGGCACGCGGCACGCAGATCACCGAACTCGGTGAGGAGATGAACAACGCGTGGACGCTCATCAACCGTCTGGTCGAAGAAGGCGCCGACATGGAGGGCGAGGCGATCGACAAGCTCCGCGAGGTGGCGGACGAGGTCAGCGGAGATCTCGGCAAGGGCGGCGAGCTCTACGCTGCGGTGGGCCCGCACATCAAGAAGTATGGAGACGCAGTCGCGACCTCGCAGCCTCGGCTGAACCAGCTCGCGGACGACCTCGAGAAGAAGTGGCGCGAGTACTACCAGGCCGAGGATGACGCCTCCTCGAAGCACGCGGGTCTGCCGGACGAGCCCGACAGCGATGCCGAGCAGTCCGACAAGGACGATTACGCGAAGAAGGAGAGCGCCGCGAACGCGGCGGCCTCGCACGCGTCCACGGTCAAGGGCGAGTGGGATGACCTCGCCGACGACTACGACCGGGAGTGGAACACCTGGCACACCGCCTACGAGACCGCCGTCCACAACATCAAGGAGGGGATGAGCGGCAAGATCAAGGATTCCTGGTCGGACAACTTCGGGGGATGGCTCAGCGACCTCGCGGATGTCCTGACGGTGCTCGGACTCGTATTCGGGATCCTCGCGCTGATCTTCGCGGGTCCGTTCGTGCTCATCGGCGCGGTGATCGCCGGGGCGCTGCTGGCCGTACAGGCCATCAGATTCGCCCGCGGGGAGGCTACCGGTGTCGACCTCGCGTTCGCGATCGTCGGATGCATCCCCTTCATCGGCCCGGCGGGCCGATTCTTCAAGGCCTTCGCCGCTCCCGCCGCCGCCGGCGCGCGCTTCAGCACGGCGATGAACACGCTGAGGGCTCCCGTGGCCGCCACCTTCGGTGGCAAGGTCCTGGACTTCACGACCGGTCTGTTCTCCGGCAAGGGAGCGACGGAGTGGGGCGAGTTCATGGCATCCGGGACGAAGATCTTCGATGCCGCAGCCAAGTCCGGCAAGGTCATGGGTGCGGGAGGTTGGGCGTGGGCAGCGGAGACCTTCGGCACCGTCAGCGCGTCCGGTGTCAACATCGTGAGCAACGTGTACTCCGCGGCGACGGGCACCTACGAGCGGTTCTTCGGCGACATCCCTGTGAAGTACGCCCGTTGATCGGATCCGGAAGGCGCCTGCGGCAGCGTGCCGGGTGAGAGGGTGGAATCATGAGTGATCTGCGCAATGAGCTGCTGGGCCGCAGAACCCCGGCGACGCCGCCCTTCCGGATGCTGCTGCCCGCGGGGTGGATAGCCTTCGACCTCTCCGAGGACCAGGAGGATCGCGTCATCTCGCAGGGGCTGGCGCGGCTGGCGGCGAGCGGCAACGGTGCGATGTCCGCCACCATCGGGCCGATGCTGCGCGACGCCTTCGCCTCGCTGCGACGGCAGAACGGCTTCGCCTACGCGATCCCCGGGGAGGGCGCCCCGACCTGGGCGGTCGGTCCTGCGAGCATCATCGGCATCAAACGTGTCTCCACTCCGGAGATCACGCTGGACGACGTCGTGATGCATGTCGTCGCGGAATTCGGTGCGGCACCGCTCGGTGGTGACGAGCGGATCCTCGCCTGGTCCGAGACCCGGACCGTGACTGTTCAGGACGAGCAGGCGCGCGGCCTCACGCTGAACTACCTCATCCCGATCCCCGGCACGCGTCGCACTCAGGCGGTGCAGTGGACCGTGACCGCCGCGTGCGCCCCCGAGCTCCCCGAGGATGCACCAGGGCTCCAGGAGTGGAAACTCCTGTTCGACGTGCATATGGCGACC
The DNA here is from genome assembly GCA_031286555.1 of Microbacterium sp. Classification (GTDB taxonomy): domain Bacteria; phylum Actinomycetota; class Actinomycetes; order Actinomycetales; family Microbacteriaceae; genus Microbacterium. The sequence continues at coordinate 8,107 of JAITUD010000261.1, forward strand.
GTCGCGTGGACGCAGGAATGATGCCGCGACCGATGGCGGACGCACCGACGGAAGGTGAATGACATGGGCGAGCTGCGGACGCCGTTCCCCGAGGACAACGTGATCCCGGTGGCGCGCCGGATCGACGACGCG
>JAITUD010000380.1 GCA_031286555.1 Microbacterium sp.
CGCGAGAGGCGCTCCGCTGTGGGACCGAGGATCAGCTTCACCAGCACCTCGGGGTCGACACCGGCCGGCACATCGAGCGGCAGGCCGCCGTCGATGAGCAGCAGCTCGGTCACCCGCTCCCGATGCCGGTGCGCGAGCACCACCGCGACGAAGCCGCCCATCGAGTGCCCGACCACGGGCAGCGCGTCGATGCCGAGCGCGTCCAGCACGGCGACGAGGTCGTCGGCGTGGGCACTCATGCCCGCCGGCCCCTCGATCTCGTTGCTCGCGCCACGACCGCGCAGGTCGGGCGCGATGACCCGGATGCCGGGCAGCCGGTCGACCACGAACGGCCAGGCGAGGTGCGAGGCGGTGACTCCGTGGATCAGCAGGACGGATGCCGGGGTCTCGACGCCGACAGGGTCCCAGATGCCGACGCGCAGCGCACCCCCGGAGACGGGGACGTCGATCGTGCGATAGGTGTGCGATGCGGGCATCAGCGTGCGCTCCATCCGCCGTCCATCGTGTATGAGGCGCCGGTGACCATGCCCGAGCGCTCCGATGCGAGCCATCCGGCCAGCGAGCCGACCTCGGCGGGGTCGACCAGCCGCTTGATCGCGCTCTCGGTGAGCATGACCTTCTCGACGACCTCGCTCTCGGGGATCCCGTGCACCTTCGCCTGATCGGCGATCTGCTTCTCGACCAGGGGCGTGCGCACGTACCCGGGGTCGATGCAGTTGCTGGTGACGCCGTGCGGCCCGCCCTCGAGCGCGGTGACCTTCGAAAGCCCCTCCAGTCCGTGCTTGGCCGCGACATAGGCCGACTTGAATGCGCTCGCCCGCAGCCCGTGCACGCTGGAGATGTTGATCACCCGCCCCCAGCCCTTCTCGTACATGCCGGGCAGGGCGGCGCGGATCAGCAGGAACGGCGCTTCGAGCATGATGCGCTGGATGAGGCGGAAGGCTGCGGGATCGAACTCCTCGATCGGCGCGACGCGCTGGATGCCGGCGTTGTTCACCAGGATGTCGGCGTCGAGGCGGAGCGTCTCCAGCGGCGCGGTGTCGGAGAGGTCCACGACCCAGGCCTCTCCCCCGATCTCGGCCGCCGCGGCCTCGGCGGATTCGCCGTTCAGGTCGGCAATGACGACGTGCGCACCTCGTGCTGCGAACTCCCGCGCGCAGGCGAGACCGATCCCGCTCGCGCCGCCGGTGACGACGGCGCGCCGCCCGGCCAGATCCTGCTCGGTCATCTGCTCTCCCCCTTCGTGGCGGCACCCGGATCGGGTCGCAGCGCCCTGTTGATGAATGCGCTCATCGCGTCCAGCACCGCTGCGTCGATGGCGACCGGCGGTCGGCCGGCTTCGTCGCGCTCCCAGAGCAGGTAGCGCATGCCGATCAGTTCGCCGGCGCCCATCAGCGCCCACGCGACGACCTCGGTGTCGAGCTCCTCGGCGATCTCGCCCTGCCGCTGCGCGGCGGCGAGCCCGTCGCGATAGCCCTCCACGATCCGCTCGTAGTGCAGGCGCAGCACCTCCGGCGAGACGAACTCGGCCTCGCGCACCACCCGGTACAGTGCCGGATGCTCGGCGGTGAAGCGGAAGAACCCCTCGAAGCCGCGGCGCTCCGCGTCGATGCGGTCGGACGCGCCTTCCATCGCCTCGGACATCGAATGCCGGACCCGGCGGTTCAGATCGACGACGAGCGCCTCGAAGATCGCCTGCTTGCTGTCGAAGTACAGGTAGAACGTGCCCAGCGCGACGCCGGCATGCTCGGTGATCTTCACGATCGACGCCTCGTGGTAGCCGTGCTCGGCGAACACCGCTTCGGCAGCCTCGAGCAGCCTGCCGCGCGTGGCCTCGCCGCGCTTGGTCAGCGGGCGGCCCGTCGCGGGCGAGACCGGGGTCTCCGGAACCTCAACGGATGCGCTCATGGGCGTCGTCCTCTCTCAGCTGCTGCGCCATCGCCCGCAGACGCGGGCGGGCGATCTTCTCGATCGTGGACCGGGGCAGGTCGTCGACGAACGCGACGCGCACCGGAAGCTTGAAGGCGGCGAGCCGCTCCCGCGCGAACGAGAGCAGCTCATCGGACGAGAGCGGGGCGCGGGCGACCACGAAGGCGACGCCCCGCTCGCCCCACACAGGATCGGGCACGCCGACGACCGCGCAGTCCTGCACGAGCGGATGGCCGCGCAGCGCGCGCTCGACCTCGGCCGGCGCGACGTTCTCGCCGCCCGACACGTAGATGTCCTTGAGCCTGTCGACCACGCTGTGCACGCCGTGCTCGTCGCGGTGCACGAGGTCGCCGGTGCGCAGCCAGCCGTCCGCGAAGGCGCGCGTCGTGGCATCCGGATCGTCGAGGTAACCCGAGAAGACGCTCGGGCCGTGCACCTGCAGCTCGCCCGAACCTGCACCCTCCAGCTCCAGCCCGCTCATCGGGTCGACGATGCGAACTTCGACCGAGGGGTACGGGCGCCCGGCCGCGCCGCGATGCCGGCCGGTCTCGGCGGCATCGAGGAGCAGCACGTTCGGACCGGCTTCCGTGAGCCCGTAGCCCTGGGTGAGCGGCGCGCCTCTGGCCGCCCAGTCGTCGGCGAGGTCCGCGGGCATGGTCGCCCCTCCCACCACGGCGCGACGCAGCGAGGAGAGATCGGCGTCCGCCCAGCGCGGGCTGTCGCACAGCATCCGGTACTGGGTGGGCACGCCCATCATCGTGGTGACCCCGCGCTCGGCGATCAGCTGCAGCACCCGGCCAGGGTCGAAGGAGCGCTCCAGCACGACGGTGGCTCCGGTCCACCAGGCCAGCAGCGGCTGCACGTTCCACGCCGCCACGTGGTACTGCGGCAGGATCGACAGCACGACGTCGTCGGCCGTCATCGGCATCGCCTGCCCGAGGGCGAGGTTGTTCCAGAAGCAGTTCTCATGGCTGAGCACGACGCCCTTGGGCGCGGCCTCGCTCCCCGAGGTGAAGATCACCAGCAGCGGGTCGCCGTCGCGCACGAGGCGCGGAACGACCGGATGTCGCGCAGCGGGGCCGTCGCTCTCGACGCCGGTCACGCCCAGACCGGAGACCTGCGGGCGCTCCGCACCGTCGAGATGTCGGACCGCCGCTGCCGCGAGCGCCGCATGCTCGTCATCGACGAGCAGCAGCGCCGGCTCCGCGCGCTGCACGAGCGCTCCGAGCTCGACCGGGGTGAGGCGCCAGGACAACGGCACGAACGCAAGGCCCGACATCGCGCAGGCGAAGAACGCCACTACGTGGTCCGCGGAGTTGCCGGAGACCGTCGCGATGCGCAGACCGGGGCCGTACCCGGCATCAGTCCAGCGCCGTGCCAGCCGTGCCGACCGGGCGGCCAGCTCGCGGTACGTCGTCGTCACGCCGCGGTCGTCGATCGCGATCCTCTCCGGCATCGCGGCCGCGCGATCGCGCAGCCAGCGTCCGACGGTGTGCACGCCATCCGCGGTGCTCATCTGCTCACCTCCGCGGGCTGCGTGCCGAACGCGTCGGAGCCCTCCAGTGCGGTCAGCCCTGCAGCATCCGTCCTTCCCCCGCGGCGACGGCGCCAGCCGTCGACCGTGCCGGCGATCCCGCCGGGCAGGAACATGACCACGAGGATGAACAGCACTCCGAGCAGGAAGAGCGGCTCGGACAGCGGCACCCTCAGCACGTCGGGCAGCTGTTGGATCGCGTCGGCTCTGGCGAGCACGGTGAGTCGCTGATCGAGGATCGTGTAGAGCACGCCACCAACGATGGCACCCCATCGGAAGCCGACGCCACCGAGAACCACCATCACGAGCACGGTGATCGTGAGGTCCGCGCCGACGGCACTGGGCTGCGTGCCCGACTGCAGCAGCAGGTAGGCGATGCCGGCGAGGCTCGCGCACACCCCGGCGATGACGAAGACGATGAGCTTGGCGCGCCCCGGCCGCAGGCCGAGCACTCGCACGCGCAGTTCGTTCTCACGCGCCGCGGCGGCGAGATGGCCGAGCCTGGAGCGGTCGACCCACAGCACCACGAGGTAGACCAGCACCACCACGACGAGCGAGATCCAGTACAGGTTGCGCGTGTTCACGACGCCGACCAGGAAGTCGGGCACGTTCCGCGTCTCCAGCGCGAGGCCCTCCTCGCCACCGGTGATCCTCTGGTTGCGCCGCACCAGCACGGAACCGGCCTGCGCGAACGCCAGTGTGACCATGGCGAAGGGGATGCCGTCCACTCGCATCGCGATCGCTCCGGTCACCAGCGCGATCACCATGCCGCCGAGGAGAGCCGCGAAGACACCGGGCACCAGCGGCAGATCGATCGCCTTGAGCAGGATGCCGAGCCCATAGGCTCCTGCGCCGAAGTACAGCGCATGTCCGAAGGAGAGCATGCCCGCGGTGCCGAGCAGCAGGTTGTACGACAGCGCGAGTGCCGCGAAGACCATGCACAGCGACAGCAGGGCCAGCGTACCCGGCGTGTACGTGGGCCCGGGCAGGATGCCGGGCAGCTGCAGGTTCAGGAGCGGGAGCACGGCGAGCAGCACCACGAAGGCGGCGCCGATCACGATCGGGAGGAACCGGGCCGAGCGGGTCATGCCGTCCTCCCCATCAGTCCGCGCGGGCGCACCAGCAGCACGACCGCCAGCAGCACCACGACGATGAAGTCGCCTGTGCCGCCCAGGTAGGTGTTCGCGACCTGCTGCAGCACCGCCACGAGCACGGATGCGACCGCGGCGCCTGCCAGCGAGCCGAGGCCGCCGACCACCGTCACGATGAACGCGAAGATCAGCAGGGTGGATCCCAGATGCGCCGAGACGTAGGTGAGCGCGTGCATCGCGAGCACCCCGCCGATTCCGGCCGCCGCACCACCGATCGCGAACACCAGGGTGAACGAGCGGCGCACGTCGATGCCCAGGGCCGTGACCATGGCGCGGTTCTCGACGCCGGCCCTGATGATGAGCCCGTACCGGGTCTTCTTCAGGAACAGCACGAGGCCTGCGAGGACGAGCGCCGCCGCGATGATGAGCACCCAGTACTTGTTCGGGATGCTGGCGCCGAGGATCGACGTGGTCTGACCGAGCCACGCAGGCCCCTTGACGTTGACGGGATCGGTGCCCCAGATGCCCTCGAACAGGGCGACCGCCGCGAACGAGAGCCCGACGGTCACGAGCACCTGCTCGATGTGACGCTCGTACAGCGGCCTGATCAGCACGAGTTCTGTGAGTGCGGCGAACACCGCTCCGACCAGCCCGCCCACCAGGATCGAGAGCAGGAACGACCACCACGAGTCGGTGCCGAGCGCCTGCGCGACGGCCCAGCCCACGAACGCGCTGAGCGTCAGGAACGCGCCATGCGCGAAGTTCAGCACGTGCATGAGGCCGTAGATCAGGCTCAGGCCGCTGGCGACGAGGAAGTACAGGGCGCCGAGGCCGACGCCGATCACGAGGGTGAGGATGAGGGTGCTCACGAGACGGCCTCCGCACTGACGCCGAGCAGGCGACGGGTGAGGTCGGCGTCGTCGAGCACCTCGGAGGCAGGGCCGGTGTGCCCGACTCGTCCCCCGGCGATCACGATGGCGCCCGCGGCCAGGCGCCGCACGACGTCGAGGTTCTGCTCGACGAGCAGGATCGGCACGGTCCTGGCCGCCTCGGCGAGCGCGTCGGCGACCTCGGTGACGATCTTCGGGGCGAGCCCCTTGGTGGGCTCGTCCACCAGCAGCAGGCGGTTGTCGTTCAGCAGCGCCCGCGCGACAGAGACCATCTGCTGCTGGCCGCCGGAGAGCGTGCCGGCGCGCTGGTCGCGCCGCGCGACGAGATCGGGGAACAGCTCGGCGACGAACTCGCGACGCGGAGCGGACTGCCGCTCGGCGAG
>JAITUD010000417.1 GCA_031286555.1 Microbacterium sp.
GCAGCTCGGAGTGCGCGTGAAGTACCGTCCCGCTCCGCTCCCCGCCGGCGGCAGCAACCCCGGCGGGGGAGCGCGCTCCGCACAGGACGGCCCGGCCGAGGGCGGAGCCTCCGCTCCCGCCGAGCCGGCACCGGCCGACCCTGCGCCGGCGCGCGCCGAGCCCCAGGGCGACACGGCGCCCGCCTCGGGCTGGGCGACTCCCGGCGTGCCGCAGGCCGGCGCGCCCGAGCCGGTCGCCGCGCCCGCTGCAGCACCGCAGCCGGCACCCGCAGGACCGCAGTCCACGGCATCGCAGCGGTCCGCTCCGGCGGCACCGAAGCAGTCCGCACCCGCAGCGCCCGCCACGCAGTCCCGGCCGTCGGCATCCGCCGCCGCGCCCGTCACGGAGTGGGCGGTCGCACCGATCCCCGCCTCGCACGAGGAACCTGTGCAGCCGCAGTTCGCGGTCGACGAGGAGCCCGCCGAGGTCGAGTCCGCGGCATCCGCCCCGGTTCCGCCGGTCGACGGCACCGTCGACCGCGACGAGCCGCCGCTGCCCGGCGACGACGAGGCTCCCGACATCGACGAGCCGCCGTACGACCCGCATTACGATGCGGCACCGCCGGACACCGGGAACCGGATGCCGGTCGCCCAGGCGGCCGTGCGCCAGGCTCCGCGAGCCCAGGCGACCCAGGCATCCCCGCAGACAGCGCCGGCGCATCAGACGGCACCGGCCTCCGCTGCGCAGCGATCCGCCCCGAAGGCCGCCGCACCGGTCGTCACCAGCCGCTCTTCCGCGCCGGACGGCGTGGAGCGCCGCGGCGAGGCCGTGATCCGCCAGGTGCTCGGCGCGACGTTCGTCCGCGAAGAGCCCTACGAGCCCCAGACGAGGTTCAACTGATGTACGACGGCATCGTCCAGGAGCTGATCGACGAGTTCGGCCGGCTGCCGGGCATCGGTCCGAAGTCCGCCCAGCGCATCGCGTTCCACATCCTGCAGACCCCGTCCTTCGACGTGGCCCGCCTGGCCGAGCTGCTCACCGAGGTGCGTGCCAGGGTGCGGTTCTGCGAGGTGTGCGGCAACGTCTCCGAACAGGATCGCTGCGCGATCTGCCGCGACCCGCGTCGCAACGCCGCGCTCATCTGCGTGGTCGAGGACGCCAAGGACGTCGCGGCGATCGAGCGCACCCGCGAGTTCCGCGGGCTGTACCACGTGCTCGGCGGCGCGATCAGCCCGATCGCCGGTGTCGGACCCGACGACCTGCGCATCGCGCAGCTGATGACCCGCCTCGCCGACGGCACCGTGCAGGAAGTGATCCTCGCGACCAACCCCAACCTCGAGGGCGAGGCGACCGCGAGCTACCTCAGCCGTCTGCTGACCACGATGGAGATCACGGTCTCGCGCCTGGCATCCGGTCTGCCGGTCGGTGGCGACCTCGAGTACGCCGACGAGGTCACCCTCGGCCGCGCGTTCGAAGGCCGGCGCCGCCTGTGAGCCCGCAGGGCGGGTTCACCCGCAAGGGCTGGATCCTCTTCGCGATCATGTCGATCGTGTGGGGGATCACCTACCTCTTCATCAAAGAAGCGGTGGAGTCCTTCTCGCCCCCGGCCGTGGTCTCCGCCCGCACGCTGCTCGGCGCGCTCGTGCTGCTGCCCTTCGCGATCCGCTCCGGTGCGCTGAAGTCCGCGCTCAAGGTGTGGCCGTGGGTGCTCGCCTTCGGCGCCGTCGAGATGGCGGGACCGTTCCTGCTGCTCAGCCACGCCGAGACCCAGCTGCCCTCGGGATTGACTGGGCTGCTGGTCTCGACGGTCCCGCTGTTCGCCGTGGTCATCGCGCTGATGCGGGGCGACCGCTCGGTGCTCGCGCCGACCCGCCTCGGCGGTCTGCTGGTCGGCTTCGTCGGCGTCGCGATCGTCGTCGCCGGCCCCGGCCTGTTCGCCCACGGCACCGCGAGCTACATCGCGATCGGCGAGATCCTGCTCACCGCCGTGCTCTACGCGATCGCGCCGTTCATCATCGCGCACAAGCTGTCCGACGTGCCCTCGATCGGCACCATCACACTCGCGCTCACCGTCGTCGGCCTCGCCTACCTGCCGGCAGGGCTGCTCACCCAGCACGAGGTTCCGACCGTCCGCTCGACCGTGTCACTGGTGCTGCTCGGCGTGATCTGCACCGCCCTCGCGTTCGTGTTCTTCTTCGCACTGATCCGTGAGGTGGGCCCGGTGCGCGCGCCGCTGTTCACCTACATCAACCCGGTGGTCGCGATCATCCTCGGCACGATCCTGGTCGGCGAGCCGATCACGGCGGGCCTGCTGATCGGCTTCCCCATCATCCTGATCGGATGCTGGTTCGCCGCAACCGGCGGAAAGCTGAAGCCGGGGGAGTCCGATCTCACGACCGGACCGGTGACGACCGCCGAGACCGCCGAGGCGATCTGCGACGGGCCGCCGCCGCGGGACTGATCTCCCCGCTCTGGTCTCACCCGTTGCGAGCCCGCGAATTGCATCTCTCGCGGGATGGATGCTTGGCGGTGCGCGTCGGCGTGCGCGGCGAGGGATGGGTATCGGGGGTTCGGGGCTCGTGAGCCCGCGAATTGCATCTCTCGGCGGAGGCTACCGCGCGGTGCGCGCGGCCGCCGAAGGACTAGCTGCGCCGGATCGCCTTCCAGAGCATCAGGAGCAGCAGCACGAACCCGGCGCCGATCAGGATGTGGCCGAGGCCGGCGATGCCCGAGATCGCCGCGGACGCCTTCACGCCCAGAACCTGCAGCGTGCCGTGCCAGACCATCATCGCCGTGGTCAGCACGACGCCGGCGTTGTAGATCCAGAAGAACCAGCCGAACAGCCGGCTCGCCGACAGCTGGAACGACTTCTCCAGCGCCAGCACGATCAGCGGCACGATCATGCCCAGCACGAGCAGATGCGTGTGCGTGACCGCGAGCTGGCCCGAGAATCCCTCCGGGTGGCCGTTCGCCTTCGTGAACTCGCGGTAGAACAGGCCGGCCGCCAGACCCAGCACGGTATAGATGGCGGTGGCGATGAAGAGCTTGGTCAGCGCCGATCGCTGGGCGCGGACATCAACGGATGCATCGGTCATGGCACCAGTCTCTTCCTCAAGGCGCGTGAGCGCATCCATCGAAGGATCGACAGTCCGCCGTGCGCAGTTCGGTCGGACGCGCGAGAATCAGAGGATGTCCGCCGCAGCATCCGTCTCGAGTCGCCATCGGATGCTGCGCACGGCACGCCTCGCGCTGCACCTGATCGCCGTCGTGCTCGCCGTCGTGACCACGCTCCGCGCCATCGCCGCGGGACTCGCCCCGCTGCCCGCGATCCTCGC
>JAITUD010000476.1 GCA_031286555.1 Microbacterium sp.
GTCTTCGCGCGCACCGCGCGCTCGTAGTCGCCCGCGTTGAAGGCCGGCAGGTCGAGCGGCTCGAGCGCCTCCGCGCTCCACAGTCGCAGGATGCCGGCGCCGCTGAGGTACCCGGGAACGATGAAGTCGTGGGGCACGGCGCGCACCGCCCAGCCGGCATCCGGGTCGCCGAACCGGATCGTTCGCGCCCGCTCCGGGCGGGGGAACTCCCAGGGCGAGCCGCCGCGCATCCAGGCATCGGGATGCTCCACCTGCTGCCCGTCCTGGAACGTCTGCCGGAAGATGCCGTACTCGTAGCGGATGCCGTAGCCGATGCTCGGCACGCCCAGAGTGGCCATCGAGTCGACGTAGCACGCGGCCAGCCGACCCAGTCCGCCGTTGCCGAGCCCCGGCTCGATCTCGTGTGCGCGCAGCTCGGCGATGTCGACGCCGCAGGCGGCAAGTGCTTCGGCCGCGACGTCGGCGAGTCCGGTGGCGAGCAGGGCATTGTCGAGCTGGCGGCCCAGTAGGTACTCGGCGGAGAGATAGCAGATCGTCTTCCCGTCGCGCGGTGCGCGCTCGGTCTCGAGACGCCGTGCGGCGAGGTGGCCGCGCACGGTGCGCACCAGGGCGAGATAGCGGTCGTCGACGGTCGAGTCCTGCAGTGAGACGCCGCGATCCTGCGCGAGGTTGAGCAGGAACTCCGCGACGAAGCCGTCCACCGTCGCGGGCGGCGCGATCACGTTCGCGAGGGCGAGCGGATGCCTCGGGCTGATGCTCTCGGGTGCGGTCACCCTATGACCGTAACCCGGCCGCGACTCGTATTCTTGGTGCGTGCCAGAACGCAGTACCGAGTCCCCGGCAGCCCGCCTGCTGCGCGCGAGCTTCGCGACCGAGGAGGCCGTCTACGGTGTCATCCTCGTGGCAGGCATGATCGCTGTCTCGGGGGCGCACGGCGCCACCTCGCTGAAGGTGTTCTGGACCGTGCTGGTCACCGTGATCGTGTTCTGGCTGGCCCACCTGTACGCCGGCACGGTCGCAGGCCACGGCCTGGACCGCGACCGGGTCGTGGGTCTGGGGGAGTCGTTCCGGCACGCGCTGCGGCGGTCGCTCGGCCTGCTGCTCTCGTCGTTCATCCCGCTGCTGATCCTGCTGATGGGAAGCGCACGCCTGATCAACGACAAGGTCACCATCTGGCTGGCGCTGTGGATGTGCGTCGCGGTTCTGGCCGTGCTCGGCTACATCGCGTTCCGGCGACGCGGAGCCTCGTGGCCGATCCGACTGCTCGGAGCGCTTACCACGGCGGCCTTCGGCATCGTCATCATCCTCGCGAAGGCACTCATCCACTAGAGCTTGACATTGACGCAACGTCAACTTCTACCGTGGAGATATCGACGGAAGGAGGACGCCATGGACTGGTCGATCCAGGAGATCGCCCGGCTTGCGGGCACCACCAGCAGGACGCTGCGTCACTATGACGACATCGGCCTGCTGAAGCCCACCCGGGTGGCATCCAACGGCTATCGCCACTACGACGACGTCGCGCTGGTGCGCCTGCAGCGCATCCTGCTGCTGCGCGAGCTCGGACTCGGGCTGCCGCAGGTGGCCGAGGTCATCGAGCGCGAGAAGTCCGAGGCGTCCGCCCTGGAGACGCACCTCGCCCTGCTCCGGCAGGAACAGGAGCGGCTCGCACGGCAGATCGCCTCCGTCGAGAACACCATCACCGCATTGACAGAAGGAGGGACCCTCATGGCAGAGAACATGTTCGACGGGTTCGATCACACGCAGTACAAGGAGGAGGTCGAGGAGCGCTGGGGCGCGAAGGCCTACGCCGACGGCGACCGCTGGTGGCGCGGCATGTCCGGCGCCGAGCAGGATGCCTGGAAGAAGCGCGTCTCCGACCTGAACCACGACTGGATCGGGGCCGCCGAGAGCGGCATCGACCCGGCGTCCGACGAGGCGCAGGCGCTGGCGCGCCGGCACGTCGAATGGCTCAGCGGAGTGCCCGGCCTGCCGACCGACATGAAGGCCTACGTGACCGGGCTCGGCGAGATGTACGTCGCCGACCCGCGCTTCGGCAAGAACTACGGCGGCCCGCAGGGCGCCGAGTTCGTCCGCGACGCGCTGCGCGTCTACGCGGACGGCAACCTGTAACCCTGTGCCCAGCTTCGGATCTGACGCACGACGCGCCGGGAGTCCTCACGGATTCCCGGCGCGTCGTGTTCTGGCGTCCGCAGTTCGGTACGGCCGACGGTGGCGCGGGGTCAGGCTGCGGACTTCCGAGCCCGGAACGCGGGAGCGGATGCGTGGGCTCAGCGCGACGGCGGCGCGGCGACCGAGTCGCGGTGCACGAGGTAGGTGCCGAGGATGAGATCGTCTTCGGGGGTCCGGGCGAAGGCGTCGTGCTCGGACAGCGCCGCGCGCAGTGCCTCACGACCCATCTGCTCGAGCGGCACGTGCACGGTCGTGAGCTTCGGCGACAGGTCGACGGCCAGCGGGGTGTCGTCGTAGGCGACCACCGACATGTCCTGGGGGATGCGTACGCCGGCATCCCGCAGCCCGTCGTACACGCCCGCCGCGATCGTGTCGTTCACCGCGAAGATCGCCGTCACGTCGGGCGCGTCGTGGAGCAGGGCCTGCGTCGTGGCGTGGCCGGGTGCACGGCCGAATCCCTCGGTGCGGATGATCGTCTCGTCGATCTCGATGCCGCGGGAGTCGAGCGCCCGCAGATAGCCGTCCAGACGTCGGGAGATCGACGGGATCTCGCGCTCGCCGCCGAGGAAGGCGATGCGGCGGTGGCCCTTCGCGATGAGGTGCTCGGTGACCGCGAACGCGCCGCCCTCGTTGTCATAGGCGACCGAGCGGGTCGGCGAGGGGATGGTCAGCGCGGGATGCGCGCACAGCACCAGGCGGCTGCCCATCGCCTCGAGCGATTCGGCGCGCTGCACCAGCTGTCGCTGATACGGCAGGTCGACGTTCGTGCCGCTGACCAGGATGACCGCGTCGACGCGACGCTCCTGCATGAGGTCGATCAGGGCCATCTCATGCCCAGGGCGGGATCCTGTGGTCGCGATGATCGCGAGCCGCCCGGATGCCTGCGCCGCCTGCTCGAGGCCGCGGACCATGTAGCCGAAGAACGGGTCGACCAGCTCGGGCACGATGATGCCGATCGTGCGGGTGTCCGATCGGGCGAGCGCACGGGCGTTCGCGTTCGCGGCGTAGCCGAGCTTCGCGACCGCACGCAGCACGCGATCGCGGGTGCTCGCGGCTACGGGGTAGTTGGCGTTCAGCACGCGGGAGACCGTCGCGGTCGAGACCGCCGCGAGCTCGGCCACGTCGCTGATCGTCGCCGGTCGCCGCGTCGCCGGTCGAGACGCGTGGTCAGAAGTCGAAGACACGATCCCCCATCCGTGGCCGGTCAGGCCATGATCGCGAAGTCGGCCGGGCGCACTTCATGGTCGAACGTACCACCTGTCGCGAAGCGGCCGACCTCGGCGACGGCGAGTTCACCGAGGCGCGCGATCTCGTTGCCCAGGGCGCCGGCGATGTGCGGGGTGATCACCACGTTCGGCAGGCTGTACAGCGGCGATTCCGCGGGCAGCGGCTCGGGGTGGACCACGTCGAGATAGGCGTCCAGACGCCCGGACACCAGCTCGGCGGTCAGCGCCGGGGTGTCGATCAGCGCCCCGCGGGCGGTGTTCACGATCACGGTGCCGTCACGCATGAGGGACAGCTCCTCGGCTCCGATCATGCCGGCGGTCTCGTCGGTGAGCGGAGCGTGCACGGTCACGGCGTCACTTCTCCGGCAGAGCTCGGGAAGGTCCACGAGTTCGGCGCCCAGTTCGGCGGCCTGCTCAGGCGTGATGAACGGGTCGCTGAGCAGCACCTCGGCGTCGAGGGTGCGCAGCATCCTGAGCATCTCGCGGCCGACGCGCGAGGCGCCGATGACTCCGATCACGACCCCGTAGGTGCCGATCGCGGGCATCGAGCGCGCGTCGCGGATGCCTTTGGTCGTGCGCAGCTGCGCCGCGAAGCGGCTCGCGCGCTTCAGGCCGAAGACGGTGCTGGCGAGGGCGAACTCGGCGACAGGGATCGCATTGGCGCTGGCGCAGCTGCTCACCCGGATGCCGAGGTCGAAGACCTCCGGATCGAGGAACAGACGGACAGTGCCGGCGGCGTGCACGATCGCGCGCAGACCTGGAGCCCTGTCGAGAATGCTCGGATCCACTCGCGGCGTTCCCCATCCGGTGATGAGGATCTCGGTGTCGGCCAGCACGCGATGGGCGCGGGCGGAGCCGAGGTCGGACAGCGGCTCGGGGTCCACGATGTGAGCGATCGCGCCCAGCTCGGCGAGCGCCGCGGGCGGGAAGGCGGCGGCATGGGACTCGTCGTCCATCGCGAACGCCACACGGGGAAGCCAGCTCATTCGTTCTCTCCATCGAATCGAAAACAGTAAGCGATTACTATCACGTTACCGCATCGAAGTGCCAGTCTCTCGCCCGGAAATCAGGAGCAGTACAGCGAACGTCGGATCTCTCGTTGACAGCCTCGACGCTGTTGGGTTACGTTCTGTAGAAATCGCTTACTAGCGAAAGTACATCCGTCACCAAAGACGTTCGGAGGATGCGGTGACCGCAGCACCCGTCACGAGCCGGCCCCCAGAGGCCGCGCCTGAGCCGCCGCACGAGGCCGTGCCGAACACGCGCCGAGTGAACCGGCGCGGCGCGACCAAGCTCTCGTTCGCCGCGCGCTTCCGCCGCGACCGGATGATGCTCCTGCTGGTGCTCCCGGGCTTCCTCTACTTCGTGGTCTTCCACTGGCTGCCGATCCCGGGCAACATCATCGCCTTCGAGGACTACCAGCCGTACCTCGGCTTCGTCGACAGCGTCTGGGTCGGCCTCGACAACTTCGTCGCGGCGTTCGCCGACCCGATGTTCTGGTTCGCGCTGCGGAACACGCTGGTGATCACGCTGATGCAGCTGATCCTCTTCTTCCCCGTCCCGATCGCGCTGGCCCTGATGCTGAACAGCATCATGTCGCCCGGCATCAAGAAGTTCGTGCAGAGCGTGATCTACCTGCCGCACTTCCTCGGCTGGGTCATCATCATCTCGATCTTCACGCAGATGCTCGGGCCCACCGGCGTGATCCCGAGCCTGTTCGACGCGCTCGGACTGCCGCCGATCAGCCCGATGACCAACCCCGAGACGTTCCCCCTGCTGGTCACCGTGCAGACGATCTGGAAGGACGCCGGCTGGGGGACCATCATGTTCCTCGCAGCACTGGCCAGCATCGATGACGAGCTCTACGAGGCGGCCGCGATCGATGGCGCGGGCCCCTGGCGGCGCACCTGGGCGGTGACCATCCCCGGCATCATGCCGATCATCATCCTGCTGCTGATCCTCAACCTCGGCTCCGCGCTCTCGGTCGGCTTCGAGCAGATCATCCTGCAGCGCAACAACGTCGGTGCCGAGGCGGGCGAGGTGCTCGACACCTTCGTCTACTACCACGGCATCGTCGACGGTCAATGGGGCACAGCCGCAGCCGTCGGCCTGGTGAAGGGCGTCGTCGGACTGTTCCTGGTCCTCGGCGCGAACAAGGTCGCTCACATGTTCGGACAGGATGGGGTGTACTCCCGTGACCGTTGAGATGAATGCGCCGACGACCGTCGTCAGGCTCGGTGCGAAGGGGGCCAAGCGGCTGAAGGCCAGGCGCCCGGTCTGGATGGAGAAGCCCAGCGTGGTGGGGCAGGGGGCCAAGGGTCTGGTCCTGCTGCTGGTCTGCGTCGCCGTGATCTACCCGTTCCTCGTGGTGGTGGGCACCAGCCTGTCCACGCAGCAGGAGATCGCCGCCAACAACGGGTTCGTGCTCTTCCCGACCCACCCGACGTTCGAGGCGTACCGCACGATCTTCGCCGGCGGCATCGTCACCGACGCGCTGGTGCGCAGCATCGGCATCACGCTGGTCGGCACGGCGCTGTCGATCGCGCTCACCGTGATGATGGCCTACGGGCTGTCGCGGCGCGGCCTGCTCTGGGGCAACTTCTTCCTGATGACCGCCCTGCTGACCATGCTGTTCACGCCGGGCATCATCCCCACGTTCCTCGTCGTCAAGGAGCTCGGGATGCTCGGCACGTACGCCGCGCTCATCCTGCCCACGGCGCTGTCGGCGTTCAACCTCATCATCATCCGGTCGTTCATCATGAACATCCCGGCCGAGCTCCTCGAGGCGGCGCGCCTCGACGGCGCCGGAGACCTGCGCATCCTGTGGCACGTCGTGCTGCCGCTGTCGAAGGCGGTGATCGCGGTGGTCGGGCTGTTCTACGCGGTCGGCTACTGGAACGCGTTCTTCAACGCGATGCTCTACGTCGACAGCGACAAGTGGCCGCTCGCGATGGTGCTGCGGCAGTACGTGCTGCTCGGCTCGTCGATCGACCAGAGCGCCGGCGCCGAGATCGCCGCGCCCAGTCAGGCCATCCAGATGGCCGTCGTGGTCATCAGCCTGGTGCCCATCCTGTGCGTCTACCCGTTCCTGCAGAAGTACTTCACCAAGGGCGTGCTCACCGGAGCCGTCAAGGGCTGACCCCCACCTCCCCGTTCGCGAAACTCCCCACCCCAAGAGAGGACCTGCAATGTCCATCAACGAGATCACTGCTGATCGTCGTACCTTCCTGAAGTACGCCGGCCTCGGCGCCCTGAGCATCGCCGCCGTCGGCTCGCTCGCCGGCTGCGGCACACGCGAGGAACTCGTGGCCTCGGCCTCGGACTCGGTGAAGCTGCCGACGTTCGTCGCCGCGAAGGGGCTGCAGCCCGACCTGGCGGGCACCGCCGAGGGCGTCCCCGCCGCGTTCTTCAACTACCCGAAGGATCCGGTGCGCAGCGTCGCCACACCGCCGCTGAAGGGCGAGAGCTTCTCGGCCATCACGAACATCTTCGGTCCGCCGCCGAACAGCCGCGACAAGAACCCGGCCTGGCAGGAGATCGAGAAGCGCCTCGGCGGCAAGCTCGACATCACCGCCGTCTCGGCCGACGACTTCAGCACCAAGATCAACACCACGATCGCCGGCAACGACATCCCGGACATGATCCTCGACGACGGCGCATCGATCCCCGACATCATCGGGTTCCTCACCGCCAAGTGCCAGGACCTGACGCCGTTCCTCTCGGGTGACAAGATCAAGGACTACCCGAACCTCGCGGCCATCCCGGAGCTGTACTGGCGGCAGACCGTGCGCGCCGGCAAGATCTACACCCTGCCGATCCCGCGCGGCGGTTCAGCCGGACTGGGGTTCTACAACGCGAAGAGGTTCGCCGCTGCGGGGGTCACCGACACCTCCAAGATCAAGGACGCCGACGACTACCTGTCGGTGATGAAGGAGCTCACCAACGCCAAGGCGAAGCAGTGGGCCTTCGGGTCGACCAGCTTCGGGCTGAGCACCTTCCACCAGCTGTTCGGCGTGCCGAACCAGTGGCGAGAGGTCAAGGGCAAGCTCGTCAACGCGATCGAGACCGACGAGTACCTCGAGTCGATCTCGTTCGTGCAGAAGGCGAACGCCGCCGGCTACATCATGCCGGGCAGTGACGCGTGGACGAAGTCGCAGATGGTCAACGCCTTCACCACCGGTCAGGTCGCGCAGATCTACGACGGCCTTCCCGCCTTCTTCAAGTCGGACGGCTACGGTGTGACCGTGCCCGACTCCGCACCGTTCCTGCCGTTCGCCGCGGGCGGCGGTGACGCGATCGCGTGGCTGGACAACATCATCTTCGCCAGCACGATGCTGAAGAAGAACGACGACGCATCGATCAAGAAGCTGCTCGGCATCGCGAACCTGCTCGCCGCTCCGTTCGGCACCGAGGAGTATCTGCTGATCAACTACGGCGTGGAGGGCGCCGACTACGCGCTCGACGCGAACGGCAACCCCATCCCGACGCCGAACGCGCTGGCCGACACGACGGTGCCGTGGAAGTACATCGCGGCCCCCAGCCCTGTGCTGTACCTGCCTGGTCAGGAGCAGATCATCCGGAAGACGCACGCCGCGTACTCGTCGCTGATCCCGCTCGGTGTCGAGGACCCGACCGCCACGCTGTTCAGCCCGACGAACGCGTCGAAGGGCGGCACCATCAAGCAGCCCGTCAGCGACGCCGCTCAGGACTTCATCGCCGGTCGCAAGAGCATCGACGACGTCAAGGCCGCGATCAAGACCTGGCGCTCGGCCGGCGGCGACAAGATCCGCAAGGAGTACGAGAAGGCGTTGAACAAGTGACCCGCGAGCACGACCCCGCAGACGGCCCCTCCGCCCGCGCGTTCTGGACGGAGACCGCCGACCGGTGGCTCCGCGCCGTGCGCGAGCACGGTGCGGACGATCCGGCCGGGGTCGTGCTCCCCGGCCGGGTGACCGGCGACGGCGTGCGCCGCGAGTCGATGGAGACCATCGGCCGCAGCTTCCTGCTCGCCTCCTCCCGCATCGCGGGCGCAGCCGCAGACGACGCCGAGGCAGACGCGCTGGCGGAGTTCTACGCCCAGGCGATCGTCGACGGCACCGATCCCGAGCATCCGTCCCGCTGGCCGCTCGGCGTGACCTGCCGCACCCCGCTCACCGGCATCACGAACTCGATCGTCGAGGGGGCGAACCTCGCCTTCGGGCTGTACACCGCCGGTGACCGGTTCTGGTCACGGCTCGATGACCGCCGGCAGGGCCAGGTGCTGGCCTGGCTGCGACACCATGCGCTGCGCGAGGTGTGGCAGAACAACTGGCAGCTGTTCCCGGCGATGGCCGAGGCCTTCATCCGGCACGTCGACGGCGATGCCTCCGGGCTGCGCAACGAGCGCAACGTCGCCCGCGTCGAGGGCTGGTACCTCGGCGACGGCTGGTACACCGACGGCCCCGA
>JAITUD010000025.1 GCA_031286555.1 Microbacterium sp.
GTCTTCAGGGGCAGGCCGGCGTGGTCCATCAGGAACAGCTGGCGCTGGTAGTCGCCGTAATGGTCGCGCATGGCGGCGTAGCGGTCGATGACCTGCTGAGGCGAGCCCACCGTCAGCGGGGTCATCTCGGTGAAGTCCTCCATCGACGGGCCGTGGCCGTAGACCGGGGCGTTGTCGAAGTACGGGCGGAACTGCTTCACGGCATCCTGCGAGTTCTTCGCGATGAACGCCTGCCCGCCGAGACCGACGATCGCGGTCTCGGGTGCACCGTGACCGTAGTGCGCCCAGCGCTGGCGGTACAGCTCGATGAGGCGCTGGTAGTGCTCCTTGGGCCAGAAGATGTTGTTCGCGAAGAACCCGTCGCCGTAGTAGGCGGCCTGCTCGGCGATCTCGGGCGTGCGGATCGAGCCGTGCCAGACGAAGGGCGTGATGCCGTCGAGGGGACGCGGGGTCGAGGTGAAGCCCTGCAGCGGGGTGCGGAACTTCCCCTCCCAGTCCACGACGTCCTTGGTCCACAGCTCGTGCAGCAGCGCGTAGTTCTCGATCGCGAGCGGCAGGCCCTGACGGATGTCCTGGCCGAACCACGGGTACACCGGGCCGGTGTTGCCGCGGCCCATCATGAGGTCCATGCGCCCGCCCGAGAGGTGCTGCAGCATCGCGTACTCCTCGGCGATGCGCACCGGGTCGTTCGTGGTGATCAGCGTCGTCGAGGTCGACACGATCAGGCGCTCGGTCTGCGCGGCGATGTACGCCAGAAGCGTCGTCGGGCTCGACGAGAAGAACGGGGGGTTGTGGTGCTCGCCGACGGCGAAGACGTCGAGTCCCGCATCCTCGGCGTGCTTGGCCATGGTGACCGCGGCCTGAATGCGCTCCGCCTCGCTGGGCGTGACACCGGTGGTCGGGTCCTGCGTGATGTCGCTGACCGTCATGAGGCCGAACTGCATGCCGTTCTGTCCGTTCACGATTCTCTCCAGATCGGGATGCCGGGGCATCCGTTGTTTATTCAAGTGAATGTATCTCGTACAACGCCCAGACCGCAAACATATTCCCGCAGGTAGCCTCGACAGATGAGCAGTGCCGCTGTACCCCCCGTTCGTGTTCGAAGAAGAGTGCCGTTCTGGGACAACGCCCGCTTCGCCTGCATCGTTCTGGTCGTCCTCGGACACGGCATCCAGCGCCTGATCTACGACTCCGACATCTCGTACGCGTTCTACCTGACGATCTACGCGTTCCACATGCCGGCGTTCGCCATCATCTCGGGATACTTCTCGAAGGCCTCCAGCCCCACCCGCCGCCAGATGGCCAGGGTCATCACCGACATCCTGGTCCCGTACGTGATCTTCGAGGGCCTCTGGGCGCTCACGAAATGGCTGGTCGAGGGGCAGGCGAAGCCCAACCTCACTCAGCCTTCCTGGACACTGTGGTTCCTGCTCGCACTCGGCATCTTCCGCCTGGTGCTCCCCTACCTGGCGCTGCTGCGCTGGCCGCTGCTCTGGGCGTTCGTGATCTCCATCGGCGTCGGCTACATGTCCAACGTGGACAGCACGTTCTCGCTGTCGCGGACCCTCGGCCTGATGTTCTTCTTCACCCTGGGATGGTGGCTGCGCGAGCACGACATCGTGCGGCGGTTCCGGCTGATCGAGTTCCGGCCCTGGTGGCTGCGGGTCTGCGCGATCGTCGCACTGGGCGCCTGGGCCTTCGTCTGCTGGCGGTGGCTGCCGTTCTGGGACGACGTCGACCTGCGCTTCTGGTTCTTCTACGACGACTCCTACGCCGGGCTCGCCGCGGACCAGTGGTGGGCCGGCGGCATCCGGATCGCACTGATGGCGCTCGCCATCGTGCTGAGCACGGCGTTCTTCGTGCTCATCCCCCGCCGCGAGACGTGGTGGACCCACTTCGGGCAGTACACGATGTACGTCTATCTGCTGCACTCCTTCGTGCTCTACCCGTTCCGCGAGTCCGGCATCCTGCGCGGGCTGGATCCCACCTGGATCTGGCTGCCGCTGATCACCGTCGTCGCCGTCCTGATCGCGCTCGGGCTCTCGACGCGGCCGGTGCGGCGGGTGTTCCGCCCCCTCATCGAGCCGCGCCCGCGCCGGCTGTTCGCCGATCCGGCCCTGGTCGCGTCGGAGGGCCATCGCAGCGACCCCACCGGATCGCGCCGCCGGCCCGAGTAGGCGCAGAAGGCGCCCGCCCCGGTCGGGGACGGGCGCCTTCTGCGACGAGTGGGCCGATCAGGCGGCGGGCTCCTCGTGATCGGTCGGGGTGTGGATGATGTCGAAGTAGACCTCGGTGTTCGCCGGGTCGGGGAACACGCGGTAGGTGAACTCCTCGTCGGTCAGAGTGACGATGTCGGAGTCGCGCTCGAACAGCACCTCGCCGGCGTCGTCCTTCGCGACGATGTGACGAGTCTTCCCGTCCTCGGTCACGGTCCAGTCGCCCTGCATCTTCGGGGAGTCATCGAGGTTGTACATCGTGAACGAGCCGCCGTCCTTGAAGTACGCCCAGCCGACGAAGTTCTTCACGTTCTCGTCGTCGAGCGCGACGTCTGCGCCTGCGGCGTCGGTCGCGCCGGTGGTCTCCCACGCGGTCGAGGCGAGGACGTCGGAGGGCGTCTGCTCGGCGGCGGCCTCTTCCGAGGCCGCTGAGCTCGAGGCCGGAGCGCTGTTCGACTCGGCCGGGGTGCAGCCGGCCAGCAGCCCGAGGGCGATGAACGCCGAGGCGGTGATCATGATCGGCTTCTTGAGCTTCATCTGGATGTCCTTCGTTTCGTGATCGCTGTGGGTCGATGTCCGAGCACCGACCCGTTGCATCCATGCTCCGTCCCGGGCCCTGGCGCGGTCATCGGCCGGCAGGGTGCGAAGGAGTAGCCGATCGGATGATGTCGGACTCGTCCCGCCCTGCGAACGTGGAGGGGACGCTGACCATCGGAGGCACAATGACCGCTCGACCCGCACGACCCCGCGACCGCCGCCTGACCGCCAGGATCGCCGCACTCGCCGCGGCGCTCGCGACCGCGGCGCTCGTGATGACCGCGTGCACCGCGCCGCCGGCATCCGACGCCGGTCCCGCTGCGGACGACGCCACGGCGGCCCTGTGGCAGGGCGTCCAAGACGGTGATGTGGGCGCGGTCCGGGCGGCGATCGACGACGGCGCCGATCTCGAGTCGCGCGGCGACGGTGACGCCACTCCCCTGGTCGCCGCGACCAAGGACGATCAGACCGAGATCGCGCTCGTGCTGCTGGACGCAGGAGCGGACCCCGATGCGAAGGACGGCATCGAGGACTCCGCGTTCCTGTACGCCGGAGCCGAGGGACTGGACGAGATCCTGGCCGCGACGATCGAGCACGGCGCCGATGTGAAGAGCACGAACCGCTACGGCGGGCCCGCGCTGATCCCGGCCGGCGAGCACGGGCGGGTGTCGACGACGAAGATCCTCATCGAGGCCGGCGTGCCACTCGACCACGTGAACGACCTGGGCTGGACGGCGATGCTCGAGGCGATCGTGCTCGGCGACGGGTCGGACGACCATGTCGAGACGATCCGCCTGCTGCTCGAGGGTGGCGCCGACCCGAACATCGCGGATGGCAACGGCGCGCTGCCTCGCGAGCTCGCCGAGCAGGCCGGTTACGACGAGATCGTCGCCCTGATCGACGCGGCGTCCTGAGCCGGCGCGGGCGCTACGCGAACAGCGGCGCCCCCACGTAGGAGCCCGCGGTGGCGCCCGGCGGGATCGCCCAGAGCCCGGACCCGACGTGACGGACGTACTCGTTCATCAGGTCGGTGGAGAGGCTGCGCTGCAGCGTGACGAACTGCGCAGGGTCCCGCTGGTACGACAGGAAGAACAGCCCGGCGTCGAGGCGGCCCAGCTCGTTGTTTCCGCCGACGTAGTTGAAGCCACGGCGCAGGATGCGGGTGCCGTCGTTCGAGTCCGGGTGCGCGAGTCGCACGTGGCTGCGCGCATCGAGCTTCGCGAGCTTCGGCTCGGTGAACTCGGTACCCCCGGAGAGCGGCGCCCCCTCGCCCTTGTCACGGCCGAAGGTGCGTTCCTGCTCGGAGAGCCGCACCCGATCCCAGGTCTCGATGATCATCGCGATCTTCCGCGCGACGAGGTACGAACCACCCGCCAGCCAGGCCGGTTCATCGGATGCCGCGACCCACACGCTCTTGTCGAGGGCCGCCGTGTCGTCGGCGAGGATGTTCGCCGTGCCGTCCTTGAAGCCGAACAGGTTGCGCGGGGTCTGCTGGTCGGACGTCGTGCGCGAGGTCTTGCCGTAGCCGAGCTGCGACCACCGCAGCCGCGCCCGCCCGAAGGCGATCCGGCTGAGGTTGCGCACGGCGTGCACGGCCACCTGCGGATCGTCCGCGCACACCTGGATGCACAGATCGCCGTCGGAGGACTCGGGCGCGAGGTCATCACCCAGGAAGGCCGGCAGCCGTTCGAGTGCTGCGGGACGACGGTCGCGGATGCCGTAGCGGTCCTCGCCGTCCTTCTCGAACAGCGTCGGGCCGAAGCCGATCGTGACCGTGAGCCCGTTCGCGGGCAGTCCCTGCGCCTCGCCGGTGTCGTCCGGCGGCGACTCCGGCGAGCCGCCCACCGCGCCGGTCGCAGACACGTCGAGCCCCTGGGTGATCCGCGACGCGGCGTAGGACCAGTCCTGCAGCAGCTCGACGAGGTCGGCGCGGTCGGTGCGCGGCATCATGTCGAAGGAGGCGAAGTGCAGGTGCTCCTGCACCGGGGTGATAATGCCGGCCTGGTGCGCGCCGAAGAACTCGTGCGGCGCCTGCTCACTCGTGCCGCGCTGGGATGCCGCGACGGCGTATCCCGCTCCGGCACCCACCGCGAGGGCGGCGGCGCCCCCGCCGACCGCGAGGCCGAGCAGACCGCGCCTGCTCAGGCCACGCCGCGCACCGGCATCCGGAGCCTCCGCTGCGGCCTCCGACTCCTGCTGCTCGGTCACTTCAGCACGCCCCGCGCTCAGGAGAGGGTCGTGCCGGTGAGCCGCGAGAGCGGCTCGGCGAGCGAGTTGATCAGGTCGACGAGCTCGCGCTTCTCCGCGTCGGTGAGCTTCTTGAAGTCGACGAATCCGCCCTTCAGCGAGCCGTGCTGCGCGAGCGCGGTCTCGAGGTCGGCATAGCCGGTCTCGATCTGCTTCACAAGCGCGGCGCCGTCCTTGCCCTGGGCCGCGGCGAACTCGCTCACCAGCGAGAACGCCATCTTCGAGCCCTCGACGTTGGCGGCGAAATCGTTGAGGTCGGTGCCGGACCACCAGTCCTCCTCACCGGTGATCTTGCCGGTGGCGACCTCGTCGAGAAGTGCGATCGCGCCGTTCGAGACGCCGGAGATGCCCTGGTCCTCGAGGTTGTTCACGAAGTCATCGGAGTGAACGTAGTCGTACAGCTCCTGCACGTCGGCGATCAGCTGGTCACCGTAATCCGCCCGCTCGGTCGTCGTGGACGGCGCCCAGTCCTTCCAGGCGGAGGTCTCGTGGTCGGCGTTCAGTGCATCCTTCGCGGGAACCCAGAGATCCTTCTCGATGCGGTGGAACCCGGTCCAGTCCAGCCCCTCGGCGACGGCGTCGACCTCTCGGTAGTCGATCCGCGGGTCGAGGTCGCCGAGCGCCTCGGCCACCGGCTCGATGCGCTCGTAGGACGCGCGGGCGGTCGGGAACAGCTGCCGCGCCCTGGCGTCGTCGCCGTTCTCGTAGGCGGTGACGAACTCGTCGACGGCCGGCACCAGCTGGCCGACCTGGTCCTTCACGAACGCCGCATACAGGTCGACCGCCTTCTTCTTCTGCTCGGCGTCGGGTCCGTCGACGGCGACGCGGTCACCGGTGACGGTGAACGCCGCCTTGCCGATGCCGTCGCCGACCATACCCGGCTTGCAGACCGTGAAGTAGTCGCCGGGCTGTGCGGTGACGGTGAGCGTGCGCGAGGCGGACGGCGCGATGTTCTCGACCTCGCCGACGATCCGCAGACCGTCATCGGCGAGCAGATAGAACTCGGTCACCTGGTCGCCGGCGTTCTTGATGTCGAAGGTGAGAGTGCCGCTCTTGGCGGTGTCGGTCGAGACGGCGCACTCGGACCCCGTGGACGAGACCGTGAACGCGGCGGACGGGTCGGCGTCGGCCTTGGCCACGCAGCCGCTGAGCAGGAGCGCTGCGGCGCCGGTCGCGGCGAGTGCTCCGAGGACGCGGGAGGAGGGGGTCATGCTGTTCCTTCAGAAGTCGTGACGGGAAGCGCGGATGCCGCGGACGCGGCCTCCGGGGTGTCGGCGGTCGGTGCGGGCGCAGTTCCGGATGCCGCGGCATCCGACTTCTTCACGCCGCGCCGGCGCGGCAGGCCGCGTAGGAAGAACGCGCCGACGATGACGATGTAGAGCAGCCACGCGATGACCTGCAGCCAGGTCATCCTCGGCATGAAGCCGACGATGGCCTGCAGGATCGTGGCCGTCGTGCTGTCGGGGGCGATGACGGCGCTGAGGTCGAACGCCCAGCCGAACGGGAAGGCCGCGAGTCCGACGGCGACGACACCGGTCGTGGGGTCGATGGGTGCCGCGGCGGTGAACGGGCCGGGCAGCGCGCCGGCCTCCTGCAGGTCCATGATCGCGTAGGCGAGCACCCCGGCGGCGACGATCACGAGGAAGCCGCCGGGCCAGGCGAAGAAGCGCCGAAGATCGAGTCTGACAGCCCCTCGGGCCAGCAGCCAGCCGACCACGACGGCGATGGCGAGGCCGATCAGGGCGCCCAGCAGCGCCATCGGCGCGCTGCCGAAGGACTGCACCATCGACCACAGCAGCAGCGTCGTCTCGATGCCCTCGCGCGCCACCGAGACGAAGCCGATCGCGATCAGCGCCCAGAGGCCGCCCTTCGCGAGAGCCCGGTCCAGACCACCCTCGAGCGTGGCCTTCATGGTGCGGCCGGCCTTCTGCATCCAGAAGATCATCCAGGTCACCATCGCGACCGCGAACAGCGACAGCAGACCGCCGATGAGCTCCTGCGCGCCGGGCGCCAGCGAGTAGGCGCCGAACGTGAGCACCGCTCCGATGGTGAGCGCCAGCGCCACGGCCAGGCCGATGCCCGCCCACATCCTGGGCAGCACATCGGTGCGACCGATCCGCTTGAGGTAGGCGACGAGGATGCCGACGACCAGCGCGGCTTCAAGGCCTTCGCGCAGGCCGATGAGGAGTGATGCGAACACGCGGGGCGACTCCGAAGACGGGAGAAGTAAGGAATGCCTTACCTATCAAACCCTAGCATCCGGGTAACCGGACGCAACATTCGTGACGCCGTGTGAAACCGCGTCTACCGTCGACCCATGGCCGAACTCTCCCTTCCCGTCCTCGACCTGTCGCGCCTCGACGCCGGTCCCGAAGCCGCCGAGCGCTTCCGTGCGGACCTGCGCGCGGCCACCCACGACGTGGGCTTCTTCTACCTGACCGGCACCGGCATCTCCCCCGAGCTCGAGGCGCGTCTGCACCGCGCCGCGCGGGACTTCTTCGCTCTGCCCGAGGCCGACAAACTCTCGATCGAGAACGTGAAGAGCCCGCACTTCCGCGGGTACACACGCGTCGGCGGCGAGCGCACCCAGGGCGAGGTGGACTGGCGCGAGCAGATCGACATCGGCCCCGAACGCGAGGCGATCGACGGCGGTCCCGCTTTCAACCGACTGGTCGGCCCGAACCTGTGGCCGGATGCGCAGCCCGAGCTGCGCGAGGTGGTCGCCGAGTGGCACGCGACCCTGTCGGAGGTGTCACGGCGATTGCTGCGCGCCTGGGCCGAGGCCCTGGGCGCGGAGCCGTCCTACTTCGACGAGCACTTCGGCGAACCGCAGACCCTGATCAAGATCGTGCGCTACCCCGGCAAGACCGATCCCGAGCCACAGCAGGGCGTGGGCGCGCACAAGGATTCCGGCGTGCTGACGCTGCTCTGGGTGGAGCCGGGCAAGGGCGGGCTGCAGGTGCGCCGCGACGGCGAATGGGTGGACGCCCCTCCCGTGCCCGGAGCGTTCGTCGTGAACATCGGCGAGATGCTCGAGTACGCCACGGGCGGCTATCTGAAGGCGACCGATCACCGCGTGATCTCGCCCAAGGCGCCGGACGAACGGATCTCGATCCCGTTCTTCTTCAACCCCGCACTGGACTCGCGACTGCCACTGATCGACCTGCCCGCCGAACTCGCCGCCGAGGCGAGCGGGGTGTCGGACGACCCGTCGAACCCGATCCACGCGCTCTACGGCGAGAACGCCCTGAAGTCACGGCTCCGCGCGCACCCCGACGTGGCCGCGATCCACCACTCCGATCTGATCAGCGCCTAGACGCGCGGGAACACCGGCGGGAACAGCTCCTCCACCGTGCCGCCGCGGTGGTCGCGGAGCGCATAGGCGTCCCGCATCCTCTCGAACAGGCGCTGCGCATCGCGACGGATCTCGTCGAGGTCGATGCCGGGGATCTCACCGTCGCGCATGACGACGCGCCCGCCCACCATGGTCAGACGCGCATCGCGCGCGGAGCCGGCGAGGATCAGCGCCCGGATCGGGTCGTCGATCGGCCCGGTGCGCACGTCGTCGAGGCGGAATGCCGTGAGGTCGGCGGTCGCGCCGACGGCGATGCGGCCGAGGTCCGGACGATGCAGGGCGTGCGCACCGCCGACAGTCGCGGCGTCGACGTAGCCGGCGACATCCCCCATCGACAGATCGCCGTTCTGCACCTTCGCCGCCGAGACTCCCACGTCGATGCCGCGGATGAGGTCGGGCGGAAACGAGTCGGTGCCCATCGCGAACACGATCCCCGCGTCGCGATAACGGGCGAAGGTCTGCAGCTCGGAGCCGTACCGGGCGTTCGTGAGCGGGCAGTGGACCAGGGCGACACCGGCGCCGCTGAGAGTGGCGAGGTCGCCCCGATCCTCCCCGTGGACTCGTGGATCGATGTCGATCACCACACCGTGCGGCACGATCAGATGGTCGTGCAGCAGACCGGTGCGCTCGATCAGCTCGAGCGGCGTGCAGCCGTGCGTGCGCAGGACCTCATCGCGCTCCCCCAGTCCCTGCAGCGCGTGCAGCCGCACCAGCGCACCGCGCTCGGCGGCAGCCCGAGCCGTCGCGGCCATCAGCTCCGGCGTGAGGGTCTCGATGCGGCAGGGCAGGAACACCGGCGTGAGCAGCGGATCGTTCCAGGAGGCGACCTCGTCGTGGAATCGGATCGCATCGGCGAGGCCCGCCTCGCCCTCGGATGCCTCGAAGCGGAACTCCCTGGTGTCGTCGTCGGCGATCACCGGTACCGCGGAGCGGTAGGACGGGCCGAGGAACCCGCGCAGCCCGAGCCCGCGGGAGAACTCCGCCATCGCGAGGAAGTCCTCCGCGCTCTCGGCCCACTCCGAGTGCACCTCCGAGGCGATCGGCATGTAGGACGTGATGCCGTGCAGCGCGAGTTGCACGAGCGCGATCTGGCGCACCCGTGCGCGCTCCTCGGCGGTGAACACGTGACGACGCTGCGCGAACCACTCCGCGGACCAGGTCAGCCTCCTGCTGTGCGCACCGTCCCACCAGGAGTCCACCTGCAGGTGGTCGATGTCGGTGAGTGCGTCGAGATCGATGAGCCCGGGCATGAGCAGGCTCTGGCCCAGGTCGATGCGCTCCGCGGCATCCTCCGGGGCTTGGTCCGCCGGCCCGGCGTACGCGATCCTGCCGCTCTCGACGACGACCGCGCCGTCGCGCAGCTCACGATGGGTGCTGCCGTCGTGGACCAGCACATGGTCGGCGGTGATCAGGGTGCGTCGGGGCATCAGTGGTCCTTCCATCCTGTTCTGGTATACCAGAACAGTGCAGAATCCAGACGTCCGCCCTCAGGGCGCAGCCCGTGCGATCGCCCTCGGCGCGGCCCTGCTCGTCGGCATCAACCTGCGGCCGGCGATCACTTCGGTCTCGACGCTGCTGGACCACGTCTCGACGGTGTACCAACTCGGCGATGCCGGCACCGGCGCGCTCGCCACCCTCCCGATCATCGCGTTCGGCGTGACCGCCCCGCTCGGCCCGGTGCTCGCCCGCCGCATCGGCACCTCACGGGCGCTGCTGGTCGCCATGCTCGCGCTGGCGGCCGCCCTCGCACTGCGGGTCGTCAACGGATGGATGCTGGTCCCCGGCACCTTCCTCGCCGGAGCGGCGATCATGATGGGCGCCACGCTGATCCCGCCCTTCCTGAAGTCGCTGCACGCCTCAGGCCTGTGGGTGGGGCTCAGCACCATGTCGTTCGGCGTCGGTGCCGCACTCGGCGCCGGCGCGTCCGTGCCCCTGGAGACCGCGTTGGGCGGCACGGCGCAGGCGCTGGCCGCCTGGGCCGTGCTCGCCGTGATCGCCGCCGCCGCGCTGCTGATCGTCGGCCGCGGTGCCGATGCCGACGGGCAGCAGAGGTCACGCATCACCATCACCCGCGACAATCGGCTGACGGTGCTGATCATGACGACCGTGTTCTCGCTGCAGTCGCTGCTGTACTTCGCGGTCACCACCTGGCTGCCGTCGATGCTCGCCGAGCGCGGCACGGATCCCGCCACGGCGGGATGGCTGCTGGGCTGGTTCAGCCTGATCGGCCTCGTGCCCTCGCTGCTGGCACCGGTGATCGCCCGTCGCCGGCGCGCCCTGACCTGGTTCGGCCCCGGTCTCGGCCTGGCGATGGCGGCCGGCTACGTGTGGTTCGCGCTCAGCTCCGGAATGGACACTGCTGTGGTGTCCTGGGTGGGCATCGTGCAGAACGCCGGGTTCGGCCTGGCGATGGGCCTGCTGGTCAGCCTCTCGGCCGACGCCCCCTCCGCCGGCATCCTGTCCGCGATCGCCCAGGGCGTCGGATACGCCGTCGCCGGCGTCGGCAGCCTGCTGCTCGGGCTGCTGCACGATGCGACGGGCGGCTGGACCGCGAGCATCCTGGTCATGGCCGCCCTCGGTGTCGCGCTCAGCGCGTGCACGATGCTCGTGATCCGGCGCCGCCCGATCTCGCTGATCGCGGGCTGACCGTCCCCGGGAACGATGAAGGCCTCCCCACACCGTGGGGAGGCCTTCTCAAGAATGTTCTGCGCGATTGAACGCTGGAACGCGTGCCTTGCTCAGCGACGCAGACCCAGGCGCTCGATCAGCGAGCGGTAGCGCTCGATGTCGACGTCCTGGAGGTAGCCGAGCAGACGACGGCGCTGACCGACGAGCAGGAACAGGCCACGACGCGAGTGGTGGTCGTGCTTGTGCTCCTTGAGGTGCTCGGTGAGGTCCTTGATGCGCTGCGTCAGCATCGCGACCTGCACCTCGGGGGATCCGGTGTCACCGGGGTGCGTCGCGTACTCTTCGATGATCGCCTTCTTGACGTCTGCTTCCAGTGCCATAGATTCGATCCCCTCTCACTCATTGCGCGGTGCCCGACGCCTGATGCGCGAGCTCTCTTTATCCGCGGCCGATCTAACGGCAACCTGAAGAGTCTACCAGTGATCCGGGGCTCCGACCGACCGCGAGCGTCCGCCCCTCGGATACGCTCGAACGATGCAGTACGGAACGCTCGCGTGAGCCATTTCATCGACCTCTCCCCCCTCAAGGCTTCTCCGGCTTTCGCACGGATGTGGATCGGCTCGACCCTGGCCGGCATCGGCGGGCAGCTCACGATGGTCACCGTGATGCTGCACGTGTTCGCCCTCACGCAGAGCACCTTCGCGGTGTCGATGATCGCCGTCGCGGGACTCGTCCCGATGATCCTCGCCGGGCTGTACGGCGGCATGCTCGCCGATGCCTTCGACCGCCGCCTCGTCGCACTGATCGCCGCGACCGTGACCTTCGCCGCCACCGCGCTTCTCGCCGCTCTCACCTGGACGCACACCGAGACGATCTGGTGGCTGTACGCGCTGAGCATGATCATCGCCGCTGCGAACTCGGTCGGCATGGCCACTCGCACCGCGATCGTTCCGCGCCTCATCTCGCGCGAGAAACTGGCCGCGGCGTCCGCCCTGAACGGCGTCGCGTTCGGACTGACTGTGATGGCGGGTCCCGCCCTGGCCGGGCTCCTGGTCGCCCTCACCGGGTACGGATGGACCTACACCATCGACGTGGTGCTGATGCTGGCGATGTTCCTCGGCCTGTGGACCCTGCCCGCACTCGTTCCCGAGGGCGAGATCGTCCGCCCCGGACTCGCCTCGCTCGCGGACGGCTGGCGGTTCCTGCGCCGAGCCGGCAACATCCGGATGCAGTTCCTCTGCGACATCCTGGCGATGACCTTCGGCCAGCCGCTGGTGCTGTTCCCGGCGCTGGGCACGGTGATCCTCGGCGGCGGCGCGTTCACCACCGG
Source organism: Microbacterium sp. (assembly GCA_031286555.1). Lineage (GTDB taxonomy): Bacteria > Actinomycetota > Actinomycetes > Actinomycetales > Microbacteriaceae > Microbacterium. The sequence goes on from JAITUD010000025.1 coordinate 12,314, forward strand.
CATCCTCACCGCGGCCGTCGCGGTGGGCACGTTCGCCTCGAGCCTGCTCTCCGGGCGCGTGGTGCAGTACCGCTGGCACGGCCGCGGCATCGAGCGGGCGGTGCAGGCCTACGGCCTCTCGATCCTGGTGTTCGGCGTCGTGCTGCTGATCGGATCGTTCACCTCGTCCGCCACCGCGAAGACGCCGAACGTCGGACTGATCATCGCCGCCTGCCTCGCTCTCGCCCTGTCCGGTGCGTGTGACAACGTCAGCTCGATCTACCGCAACACCATGATGCAGGCCGCCGTGCCGGACACCATGCGCGGGCGCCTGCAGGGCGTGTTCATCATCGTCGTCGCGGGTGGGCCGCGGATGGGCGCGCTCTACGCCGGCACGCTCGCCACGCTGACGGCGCTGTGGTTCCCGCCGCTGCTCGGCGGCTTCCTGGTGATCGGGCTGGTCGCGCTGCTCGCGAGACGCAACCCGCGGTTCGCCGCATACGACGCGGCCGACCCGGTGCCCTGAGCCCGATCGCGCGACGGAATCCTGCCGATCATCGGCGGATATCGGACGTCGCATCCGGAACCGCGCCGAAGCGCCCTGCGGCGTGAATAGAGTTCGGGAGTGACCTCGACCGCCGCTCCCCCTCGTCCCGTCGCCGCACGCCCTCAGACGGCGTCGATCGTGATCCAGTTCGTCCTCACCGGGATCGTCTGGGGATCCAGCTTCCTGTTCATGAAGGTCGCACTGGGCGGGATCTCCCCCGCCCAGGTGGCGTGGTCACGGCTGATGCTGGGCGCGCTCGCACTCGGCCTGTTCGTCATCCTGCGCCGCGACCGGCTGCCGCGCTCCAGGAGCACGTGGATGCACCTGACCGTCGTCGCTGTGACCTTCTGCGTCGTGCCGTTCCTCATCTTCTCGTGGGCTCAGCAGCACGTGAGCTCCGGGCTCTCCAGCATCTACAACGCGACGACGCCGATCATGACCGCGATCATGGCCTGGGCCGTGATGCGGGTCGAGAAGCTCAAGCCGGGCCAGATCGTCGGCATCCTGATCGGGATCCTGGGCGTGATGGTCATCATCGCCCCGTGGGGCGGTCTCGACGGGAGCCAGAGCATCGGCGCCCAGCTGGCGATCCTCGGCGCCACCGCCTGTTACGGCTTCAGCTTCGCGTACATGCGGCGCTTCCTCTCGGACACCGGGGTGAGCGCGCTGGTCTTCACCTTCCTGAACATCGGCCTCGCCGCGGCGATCATGCTCCTGCTCACGCCGGTGCTGGTGCTGACACCGGTGAGTCTCGACGCCGGGGTCGTCGTCGCCGTTGTCCTCCTGGGCTTCCTGGGCACCGGCCTCGCCTACGTCTGGAACCAGAACGTGCTGCGGGCCTGGGGACCGACCAGAGCGTCGACGGTCACCTACATCACGCCGGTCGTCGGGGTGACACTCGGAGTCCTCGTGCTGCACGAGCAGGTGACCTGGAACGAGCCGGTCGGCGTGCTGGTCGTCTTCGCCGGCATCCTGCTCGCACAGGACCGCCTCCGGCTGCGTCGTCGCAACCCCTGAACATGCGAGATGGGTGCGGATGCCGTGGCATCCGCACCCTTCTCGAAGACGATCAGGCCTGCAGCGAGCCCTGCAGGTCGAGGTTGATCTTGATGTCCTTGCCGACCAGGACGCCACCGGTCTCGAGGGCCTGGTTCCAGGTGAGCCCGAAGTCCTCGCGGTTGATCGTGGTGCTGGCCGAGGCGCCGGCCTTGTAGTTGCCCCACGGGTCGGTGCCGAAGCCGCCGAAGTCGAGCGCGAAGCTGACCGGCTTGGTGATGCCGCGGATGGTCAGGTCGCCGTCGACGAACATGTCGCCGCCCTCGACGCGTGCACCGGTGGACACGAAGTCCATGGTGGGGTGGTTCTCGGTGTCGAAGAAGTCGGCGGAGCGCAGGTGCGCGTCGCGGCCCTCGTCGTTGGTGTCGACAGAGGTGACATCGACGCTGGCCTCGACCTTGGCCTCGAGCGGGTTCTCGGGGGCGATCAGGGTCGCGCTCTTGACGCCGAAGCTGCCGCGCACCTTCGAGATCATCATGTGGCGAACGCTGAAGGTGACCTCGCTGTGCGCAGGGTCGAGGGTCCAGGTGCCGGCGCGGTAACCGGGGACGTCGATGGTGCTCATTGTGCTCCTTGGGGGAAGTCGTTGCCGCCGAGCGGCGACACGGGTTACAACTTACATGCGTTTGGATGTATTCCGAGAGAATCGGGATTCTTTTCCCAGGCAGAACAGGCCCCCACCCGGATGCCGGGTGGGGGCCTGTTCTGAGATGTCAGCCGACGGCGACGAGGTCGATGATGAAGATCAGGGTCTTGCCGGACAGGAAGTGGCCGGCACCGGCCGGGCCGTACGCGAGGTGCGGCGGGATGACCAGCTCGCGGCGACCGCCGACCTTCATGCCCGGGATGCCCTCCTGCCAGCCCTGGATCAGGCCGCGCAGCGGGAACTGGATGGTCTCACCGCGACCCCAGGACGAGTCGAACTCCTCGCCGGTGTCGTACTCGACGCCGGCGTAGTGAACGGTGACGGTGTCGCCGGGCTTCGCCTCGGTGCCGTCGCCGGCGATGATGTCGCGGATGACGAGCTCCGCGGGAGCCTCGCCGGTGGGGGCGTCGAACTCGGGCTTTGTGCGATCAGTCATGCCTCCATGTAACCGGACGCCCTGCGCACGGTCAACGCGAGGATGCGCGCCGAGAGCGAACAGCCGGCCCTTGACACTTCCGATCGTGTGATGCACCCTGGGAACAGATCAACTCAGCGCCCGGATTCGCTTGCAGGCATCGCCGCAGCACCGGGCGCTGAGTCTTGCTGCGACCTGTCTGCTCAGTACGCCAGCAGCGCCGCCCTGGTCGCCCGGGTGCGCACGAGAAGGGCGTGCTCGTCCGCGGCGGCGTACCTGTCGTGTCCGTGGATCGCCCGCTGCCGCACGGCGGCCAGCTCGGTGGCATCCCGGATGAACGACTTCATCAGCGGCCGGCGATCGCCGCGCAGCGTCGACGCCCATCTCAGCGCCGTGCGCCGCCCCGCCGGGGTCGCCAGCATGGTGACCTCCTCGGGCGTGAACCAGCCCGCCCCGGCGTAGTCGCCGAGCCGCTCCCTGGTCAGCCGTGCCTCCTCGCGCTTGAGCGCGATGATCCCGAGGATGAAGCCGATGAACAGCGGCACCTGCATGGTGAGGTACAGCGGGAAGAAGTCGCCGAACAGCGAGGACCCGTTCCACAGGGCGTGCAGCGCCATCGCGCCGAGCATCCCGACGCATCCGGCGCCGAAGACGCTGCCCGTGCTCGCCCCGCGTCGCGCCGCGAGACCGATCGCGAACCCGGTGAGCGAGGTGAACATCGCGTGCGCGAACGGCGACATCAGCCCTCGCACCACGAACGTGGCGGTGAGGGCCTCGCCTCCGCCCTCATGCAGGCTGATCGCGAAGTACTGGATGTTCTCGGTGAAGGCGAACCCGGCCCCGACCAGCGCGCCGTATACGACGCCGTCGACCGGGCCGTCGAACGCGCGCCGCGCCATCACGAAGATGAGGAAGACGCCGAGGCCCTTGGCGATCTCCTCGACGATCGGTGCCTGAACGACCGCCGTGAGTTCGTCCGACCTGGCGCCGAACATCTCGCCGAGGCCGCGATCGACCAGCAGGGCGATGCCGACCGCGGCGATCCCGCCCCAGGCCAGCGCGAAGATCACCAGACTGCGCGGCTCGGGCTCCCAGCGGTCGATGAACCACACTCCGAGGAGCACGATCGCCAGCGGGACGAGCGCGAGGAACAGGCCGAGAAGGGACGCCCCGGCGCCGAGGGCGTTCACGAAGTAGCCGATCAGCTGCAGCAGGGCGAAGCCCAGCACGCCGAAGACCCAGATCGCGACCGTGCGGCCGGTGCGCACCGGTGCTGGCAGTGCGGGCAGCGCGGGTGCGGGCGCCGGCGCGACCGGGGCAGCCGGAGCCGCATACCTCGGCGCCCTCGCCAGCGGTGACGCGTACACCGGGCGCGGCGGCTGATACGGCTGCGGTCCGCCGCCCTGCGCGGGCGGCGGACCGTAGGCGGGTGGCTGTCCTCCGGAGCTCATGCAGGACAGCCTATTGGCGACGGAGGGTCAGTCGTCCTCGGCGGCGATGATCGGGATCGCCGCCGTGACGGTCTCGAGCCCCGACAGGCGCGCAGGCGAGAGCTGTTTGGTGACCTCTTCGCGGGTCATCAGGCCAGCTTCGACCACCAGGTCGGCGACGTTGCGGTTGGTCAGAAGGGCCGTCTTCGCCAGAGCGGCGGATGCCGCGTAGCCGATGAACGGGGTGAGGGCGGTGACCACGCCTACCGAGGCGCCCACCATCGCGCCGAGGCGGTCGGTGTTCGCGGTGATGCCGTCGACGCAGTTCACGCGCAGCGTCCACATCGCCTGGCGCATCCAGGTGATGGACTGGAAGATCGAGTGCGCGATGACAGGCTCGAACGCGTTCAGCTGCAGCTGGCCGGCCTCGGCCGCCATCGTGACGGTCATGTCGGCGCCGGCGACGGCGAACGCCACCTGGTTGACGACCTCGGGGATGACCGGGTTCACCTTTCCGGGCATGATGCTCGAGCCCGCCTGCATGGCGGGCAGGTTGATCTCGCCCAGGCCGGCCTGCGGGCCCGAGGAGAGCAGACGCAGGTCGTTGCAGATCTTGGAGAGCTTCATCGCATTGCGCTTCAGCGACGACGAGAACGACATGAACGAGCCGGTGTCGCTGGTCGCCTCGACCAGGTCGCTGGCGGTCTGCAGGTCGAGACCGGTGATCCTGCGCAGGTGCTTCAGCACGGCCGGCGCGTATGCGGGGTGCGTGGTGATGCCGGTGCCGATGGCTGTGGCGCCCATGTTGATCTCGAACAGCAGCGAGGCGTTCTCGGTGAGGCGGGCGTGGTCGAAGCCGAGGGTCGACGCGAAACCGTGGAACTCCTGGCCGAGCGTCATCGGCACGGCGTCCTGCAGCTGGGTGCGGCCGACCTTGAGGATGTCGTGGAACTCGCGCGACTTCTTCAGGAACGAGCCGCGCAGCAGGTCGAGCTCCTCCAGGAGCGAGCGCAGCGTCAGCGAGAGTCCGATCTTGACGGCCGTCGG
>JAITUD010000068.1 GCA_031286555.1 Microbacterium sp.
GCGCTGGATGCCGCGCAGCAGCGCTCAGAGTGAGCCGAGCACGTCCAGCCGCAGTTGCGCCGAGATCGCGATCAGTGCGTAGTCGAGGACGACGATCAGCACCAGCCACGAGCTGAGGAAGCCGCCGGCCCTCCGCGCGCCGTCACCCCAGACTCCCGCCTTCAGCGTCCAGGCGGTCACCGACCAGAACAGCGGGATCGTCATCAGCCACACGACCATGCACCACGGGCACAGCGATCCGAATTCGAAGACGCTGCGATACGCGAAGACGTGCACGAGGACGAAGCCGGCGAGCACGAAGACAGCGAAGGTGCGCCAGTACCAGGCCCGCATCCCGCCCGGTGCGGCGAGTGCGCTGATCCCGGCGATCATCGGTCCGGTGAACAGCACCATGCCGATCACGGAGTTCGAGAACCCGAGCAGGTTGCCCGCCGGCGAGAGCAGGTTCGGTCCGCAGGTCACGATCGGGCTGATGCTGCAGGACACGATCGGTGCGGCATCGGTCAGCTGGCCGACGTACTCCAAGTAGAGGAGGAACGACACGACCCACGCGATGAGCCCGGCGCCGATCCAGAACACCGCCATGCCCCTGGCTGGCCGGTACGTCTGCGGGGGCTCGGTGCTCATGCCGGGTGTTCTCGCCGTCGGGCTCTCGGTCGCCAGGACGGTCCGCTCAGGCGGCATCCGGCTGCTGCGCCCACAGATCGGGTCCGAAGACCTCGTAGTGGATCCGCTCGCTCGGGATGCCGCGCGCGAGCAGCGCCGCGCGCGACGCGCGCATGAACGGCAGCGGGCCGCACATGAACACCGTGGCGTCGTCGGGCACGTCCGCCTCGGCGAGATCCATGTATCCGGACAGAGCCGGGTGCAGCGTGGGGGCGCTCTCGGCATCCGCCTCGTACCAGTTCTGCGCGCGGGCGTCGTCCATCGCGAGCACCTGCCGGCGCAGCGAGGAATAGAGAGCGTGGGTGTCGTGCGCGCGATCGGCGTGGAACAGGCGCACGGTGCGCTGCGGCTGACGGCGCGAGAGATCCTCGAGGATGGCGGCTACGGGTGTGATTCCGATGCCGGCCGAGACCAGCACCAGCGGACGATCGGTGTCGTCGAGCACAACGTCGCCGGAGGGCTGGGAGACGTCCAGCACGGTGCCCGGCCGTGCGTTCTCGTGCAGCCAGGTGGACACCTGGCCGTCCGGGGCATCGCCGACGCCGCGGACGCGCTTGATCGTGACGCGCAGCGCGTCGCCGCGCGGGCCCGACGAGATCGTGTACTGCCGTGGCTGGCGCGTGCCGTCCGGCAGGTCCACGGCGATCGCCACGTACTGGCCGGTGCGGTGCGACGGCGTCTCGCCCGAGACGGGCGCCAGCACGAGCGAGAACGCGTCCTCGGACTCCTCGAGACGCTCCGCCACCCGGTACTGCCGCCAGGGTCGCTCGGGATCGGTGCCCCCGAGCGCGTACAGCTTGCCCTCCTCGGCGATCAGCGCGCACCCGAACAGCCAGTACACCTCGTCCCAGGCGGCACGCACCTCGGGCGTCACCGCGTCGCCGAGAACGGTGCCCACGGCGTCGAGCAGGTGGCGGCCGACGACGGTGTACTGCCGCGCCTGGATGCCGAGCGACACGTGCTTGTGGGCGATGCGGCGCATGACGGGAGTGAAGTCCGGGGCATCCGGATCGATGAGCTGCACGGCGAAGGCGACCACCGAGGCGGCCAGCGCCTTGGGCTGCTCGCCGACGGCCTGGTTGGCGCGGTTGAAGACGTTCAGCAGCTCGGGGTGAGCGGCGAACATCGCCGGGTAGAACACCTTGGTGATCTCCTCCGCGTGCTCGGCGACCACGCCGGCGGTGGCGCGGACGATGGCTTCGGACTCCGGTGAGAGCTGCATGAGGGGGCCTTTCCCGATGTGGATCGCGGTATCCCCGACTCTCGCGGACGGCCGCGCCGAGAGTCCGCGGTTCCGCCGTTTTTATCCGGTCCTCGGGCGCGGCCGGTCCCTGCCGGTGCGGGTACCGTCGAGGACATGCCCCGTCGCGCGCACGACTTCCGTGGACTGACCCAGCCCCGCAGGATGCAGCTGCTGCGCGCGATCCAGCGGGTGCCGGGGCGCCGCGCCGGCGAGCTGGCCTCGGAGTCGGGGATCCCCCTGAACACGGTCCGCGACCATCTTCGGGTTCTCGAGGACGAGGGCCTGATCCGCTCCGAGACGCTGCAGGTCGGCGTGCGAGGCCGACCGCCCGTGGTCTTCCATCCGGTGCAGGAGACCTCATCGAGCCCGGCCGCATCCGCCCGGGTGACGGGTGCCGCGGAGCGCGGCCGGATGCTGCGCGCGGTGACGCCCTCGGCTGACGCGGAGCCTCTCGGCGCAGACGCGCAGCGGCAGGTCGACGTGCTGTACGAGCATCTCGACGACTCCGGACTGGAGCCCGCCCTGGATGAGAGGGCTCTGACCTTCGATCTGGCGCCGTGCCGCTATCACGACATGATCGATGAGGAGCGCGCGCTCGTCTGCGGGGTGCACGCCCGTCTGGTGCAGGATGTGCTCCGTCAGGCGGAGGTCCCGCTTGTGGTGCGTCGTCTCGAGCCGTTCGTGACCGCGCACCGCTGCCGGCTGCTGCTCGCCCCGTCCTGACCTGGGCTCAGCGAGCCGTCGCGCCCGCCACAGCACTTCGGCGGGGCGTGCCGAACATCCGCCTCACGCCTCGACGATCGTCCTGTTCCGCGGCAGACCGCCGCGGAAGGTCATCGGCACGGCGACGGCCTCGTCGGGGTCCGGACCGCTGAGTGCCTGCAGGTGCAGGTGCGGCTCGGTGCTGTTGCCGGAGTTGCCGCACCGGCCGACGGGGACGCCGGTGCGGACCGTGTCTCCCGAGCGCACGTCGACGCTGCCCCGCTGCAGATGGCAGAGCGCGACGACCACGCCGGCTGTCTCGAGCTGGATGTGATTGCCGGCGAGGGCGATCCACCCCGCAGCGATGCGCATCCGCTGGGTCGTGGCGTACCCGATCGACGGGAATCCGCGGTGCGCGTGATGGTCGGGCTCACCGTCGTGCACGGCGATCACTCTCCCGCCGGCCGGGGCGAGGATCCGCCGTCCGAAACCGGGGAACCGCTCCGGCTGTTCCGGCTGGAACAGGGATGCTGCGGTGAACCGTGCTGTCCGGCCTGCGGCATCCACCGGCACGAAGTCGATCGCGTGCGACGTGGCGAACAGCGTCGTGCCGTGACTCGGCACCCGATCGGCGGGGCTGTTCTGCACCAGCCACCGCCCCGTGAACGGGTATGCCAGATCGAGCGCCGCGGTGGTCACGTCATGTGCGCGGTCGGGAGGGCGCGCAGCGCGAGCGCCTGGCTGACGGCGAAGAGCGCGATGTCGACGGCGATCGCGAGAACGGCGACGACGGCGAGCAGCGTGCCCGCGGCGATCGCACAGATCGCGACGAGCAGGGCGGCGAGCACGTTGACGCCCATCACGGTCTGCAGCGCCGTGCGGATGCGCAGCTTCACCAGCATCCAGAGCACGAGGCCCGCCCACAGCATGACCACGACGCCCGCGGAGGCGATGAGCGCCTGCGGGACTGCGATGACCGCGGCGATCGGCGCGGCGGTCAGAGCGACGCCGCTGCCGAGCAGGACGCAGTAGATGGCGTCGAGCCGCAGACTCCATGTTCCCAGTGCACGCCCGTCGATCCGTCGCATGCCCGCCAGTATGCCAGCGTCATGCACGGCCCGACAGAGGATGCCGGGGAGCGTAGGCTCGCGGCCATGGCCGACTTCACGACGATCGCGAGCGAGCTGTACGCGCTCGCTCCGTCATCGTTCATCGCCGCTCGCAACGCGCGTGCCGCGGAGGAGGCGGATGCGGCGACGGCGAAGCGGATCCGCTCACTGCCGAAGCCGTCGGTCGCCGCCTGGGTGGTGAACGTGTTCGCGCAGGAGCGGACGGATCGGCTCGCCCAGGTGCTGCTGCTCGCAGCAGAGCTGCGCGAGGCACAGGACGGTCTGGATGCGCCGGCACTCGCCGCGCTGGGGCGAGATCGGCGGGCGCTGACGACGCAGCTCGCCCAGGAAGCCTCGACGCTGGCATCCGACCGCGGCGAGCGGGTCACGGCGTCGACGGCGGATGCCGTGCAGCGGACGATCTCGGCGGCGTTCTTCGATCCGGATGCCGCGGCGGCCGTGGCATCCGGCCGGCTGGTGCGCGAGCTGTCCGGCGAGCCGGTCGATCTGGAGGCCGTGGTGGGCGGCGGGACGCCGGACCGGGCCGCGGCGCCGGCCGTGCCGGAGGACGAGGTGCGCGCTCGGCGAGAGCGCAAGGAGGCCGAGCGCGCGGTGCGCGAGGCGGAGAAGAAGCGGGATCGCGCGGAGCACGAGGTCGCGCGGATCTCGGCTATGCGTGCGGATGCGGAGGCGCGCGCGGTGCGGCTGGAGGCGAGGACTGCGGAGCTGGCGACGGAGCTGGAGCGGGTGCGTCGCGAGGCGGAGGCCGCGCGCGGGGCGGTGACGGATGCGGCCGAGCGGTTGGATGCGGCGACCGAACAGGTCGCTGAAGCGGCGGAAGTGCTTGAGCGGGCCCGCAGCGCCCTGACGCACGAGGACTGATCCCCGACAGTCAGGATCCGAAGAACTCCGACAGCGTCGGGGCGATGAGATCGGGCCGGCCGTAAGCATCCCGATTCTGCGTCGCTGAATGCGTCAGGCCGGGGAGCTCCGCGCGCTCAGCGCCGGGGATGACGTCGGCCAGCGCTGCACTCGCCTTGCGCAGGTAGGGCCGCGTC
>JAITUD010000192.1 GCA_031286555.1 Microbacterium sp.
GCGGCCAGCAGCGGCGGGTACGTCTCGCGCAGGGTCCGCACGACCCACAGCGGAGTGGCCTGCTCCGCGCGCGCGACGGCGGTGGCCAGGGCCTCGGGAGAAGAGGTCTCGCGGCCGAGCTCGATGCCGTCGGCGTCGCACCGCACGAGCAGCCATGAGCCCGTCGCGCCGCGCCCCAGCACGACGGCCGCAGGGCGCTGGGCCGTCGCATCCGGTTCGTTCACGTCTCGACGTTACGCCAGACCGGCGACACCGCGATGCGAGCGTCTACCGTGGAACACGTCGCCAGGCCACCAGCCGACCGAGGGAGCCAACATGTCCGACTCATCCGCCTTCACCGCGCACAACGGGTTCACCCTGCCTCCGCAGGGCCTCGGCACCTACAACCTGCGCGGCGAGACAGGGGCGGACGCCGTCCGCCAGGGCATCGAGCTCGGTTACCGGCTGATCGACACCGCCTTCAACTACGAGAACGAGGGGGCCGTCGGCTGGGGCGTCGCCGGCGCGGCTGTGGATCCCGCCGAGCTCATCATCACCACCAAGCTCGCCGGCCGTCATCACGCCGCCGACCGGGCTCGCACCGCACTCGAGGAGAGCCGGTTCCGGCTCGGTGTGGAGTCCATCGACCTCGTGCTCATCCACTGGCCGAACCCGAGCGTCGACCTCTACGTCGAGGCGTGGCAGGCGCTGATCGACGCGAGGGAGCGCGGCCTGGTCCGCCAGATCGGCGTCTCGAACTTCCTGCCGGAGCACCTGGAGCGGATCGAGGAGGCCACCGGCGTGCGACCCGTCGTCAATCAGGTCGAGCTGCACCCGCACTTCCCGCAGCAGGAGGCACTCGTCTATCACCGAGAGCACGGCATCGTCACCGAGGCCTGGAGCCCGCTGGGTCGCGCCCGCGAAGTGCTCGACGAGCAGGCGATCATCGACATCGCGGACGCACACGGTGCGACGCCTGTGCAGATCGTGCTCGCCTGGCATCACGCCCGCGGGGTCGTGTCGATCCCGAAGGCCGCCGATCCCGCGCACCAGCGTCAGAACCTCGCGGCGAACGACGTCGTGCTGACCGCCGACGAGGTCGCGCTGATCAGCTCACTCGGGCGACCGGACGGGCGGCTGTTCGACGCCGACCCGCGCACGCACGAGGAGCAGTGAGCGTCAGAGCCCGGACTCCTCCGTGCGCACCAGGATCGCACCGCACTCCGGGCACGAGACGACCGCATCGGACGCCTGGCGCCGGATCGCGGTGAGGTCGGTGCCCGAGAGCACCATCCGGCATCCCTCGCAGGTGCCGGCGCGCAGCAGCGCCGCGGCGGGGATCGTCCGCACAGCACGACGATCGTAGTCGGCGAGCAGATCGGCCGGGATGCCGCCGGCGACGGCTGCGCGGTCACGCGCGAGCTGCTCCCCCTCGGCCTCGGCAGCGGCCATGGTCGCCTTCGCCTGACGAGTGAGCTCGACGCCCTCCGCGCTGGTCTCGTCGATCAGCGCCTGCTGCGCCGCGACCGCGGCATCCGCCTCTTCGACTGCCCCCATGCGCTCCAGCTGCACGTCCTCGAGCGCACTGAGACGCTGACCGAGGCTCGCGATCTCCTGCTCGAGCGCGACCGCGTCCTTCGGGCTGGTCACCGTCGCGAGGCGCTCCGCGTCGCGATCGCGACGCTTCTCGGCCAGTGCGACGTCGGACTCCACTCGCGCGAGCTCGGTCTGCGCGTCATCCCGGACTCCGGCGAGGGCGGTCAGCTCGCGCAGCTGATCCTGCCGCTGCGCGGCCAGCTCGGAGATGCGGGGCCCCTGGGCGGGGTTCTTCGCCGCCTTCGCGGCCCGCGCGATCCGCAGGTCGAGATCGGCGATGTCGAGCAGGGCGCGCTGGCTTTCGGGATTCGCGTTCACGGAACCCAATCTATCCCGCGAGGTCAGCCGACGTCGCCGTCGAGATAGAGCCAGTTCCGCCTTTCCCTGACGAATCGACTGCGCTCCCGGAGCTCTCCTCTTCCTGAGCCGTCGCGGTACGCCGCGACGAAGGCCACCGTGCCCTCCGTGTCGAACGGTCCGCCGCCCACCGTCTCGACGATCTCGAGCCACAGCCAGCGGGTCGCATCGTCGAGATCCAGTGCTCCTGGTCGCGTCGACGGATGCCAGGAGCGCAGCAGGTGGTCCCCATCGCCGATCGCGAATGCGGTGAAGCGCGAGCGCATCAGTCGTTCCGCGGTCGGCGCGGGGGCGCCGGCGATGATCGGACCGCAGCATCCACCGAAGACGTCGCCGCTCGAGCACGGACAGCGGGCGGAGTCGTCGGGCGTGGTGGACATGGTGCGCCCAGAGAGACTCGAACTCCCGACCCCCTCGGTGTAAACGAGGTGCTCTAACCAACTGAGCTATAGGCGCCTTCGTCCCACTTTAGCCAGGTTCGCGGTGCGCCATGACGTCGCCGCAGAGGGATAGGCTGAGCACAGTGCGCGTTGTGTGAAGCCGACAAGGCTCACCGATGCGGCATCCCGTTCCCTTGGCATGATCTGCCATCACGACGAAAGGTCGACCGTGACCGTTCACGATCAGGATCCGTACTCGCAGGGCCCGCTCGACAGCGACCCGGAGGAGACCGGCGAGTGGCAGCAGTCGCTCGATGAACTCGTCGATGCGAAGGGCCACGGCCGCGGGCGAGAGATCATGCTCAGCCTGCTGAAGCGCTCCAAGGACCTTCACCTGGGCGTGCCGATGGTTCCCACCACCGACTACATCAACACCATCGCCCCCGAGAACGAGCCCGCGTTCCCCGGCGACGAAGAGCTCGAGCGCCGCTATCGGCACTGGATCCGCTGGAACGCCGCGATCACCGTGCACCGCGCTCAGCGCCCCGGCATCGGCGTCGGCGGCCACATCTCCACCTACGCCTCCGCAGCTTCTCTCTACGAGGTCGGTCACAACCACTTCTTCCGTGGTCGGGACAACGCCAACGGCGGGGACCAGATCTTCTACCAGGGCCACGCCTCCCCCGGCATGTACGCCCGCGCCTTCCTCGAGGGCCGTCTCACCGAGACGCAGATGGACGCCTTCCGCCAGGAGAAGTCCGGCGCCCCGAACGGTCTGCCGTCGTACCCGCACCCGCGGATGATGCCGGAGTTCTGGCAGTTCCCGACCGTGTCGATGGGCATCGGCCCGATCAACGCCATCTACCAGGCGATGACGAACAAGTACCTCGCCAACCGCGGCATCAAGGACGTCTCCGACTCGCACGTCTGGGCGTTCCTGGGCGACGGCGAGATGGACGAGGTCGAGTCCCGGGGCCAGCTGCAGGTCGCAGCGAACGAGGGCCTCGACAACCTCACCTTCGTGATCAACTGCAACCTGCAGCGACTCGACGGCCCCGTCCGCGGAAACGGCAAGATCATCCAGGAGCTGGAGAGCTTCTTCCGCGGCGCGGGCTGGAACGTCATCAAGGTGGTCTGGGGCCGCGAGTGGGACGACCTGCTCGCCCGCGACACCGAGGGCGCGCTGCTGAACCTCATGAACGTCACCCCCGACGGCGACTACCAGACCTACAAGGCCGAGAACGGCGCCTACGTGCGCGAGAACTTCTTCGGCCGTGACGAGCGTGCGCTCGCCCTGGTCAAGGACCTCACCGACGACCAGATCTGGCAGCTGCGCCGCGGTGGTCACGACTACCGCAAGGTCTACGCCGCGTACAAGGCGGCCATGGAGCACAAGGGCCAGCCCACCGTCATCCTCGCGAAGACCGTCAAGGGCTACGGCCTCGGTCCGCACTTCGAGGGCCGCAACGCGACCCACCAGATGAAGAAGATGACGCTGGACGACCTCAAGCTGTTCCGCGACACCATGCACATCCCGATCACGGATGCCCAGCTCGAGGCCGACCCGTACCGCCCGCCGTACTTCCACCCGGGTGAGAAGGACGAGACGATCCAGTACATGCTGGACCGCCGTCACGACCTGGGCGGCTTCCTGCCCGAGCGGCGCAGCACGCACGTCGGGCTGCAGCTGCCCGATGACAAGGCCTACTCGCTGCCGAAGAAGGGCTCCGGCAACCAGGAGGTCGCGACGACCATGGCCTTCGTGCGCATGGTCAAGGACCTCATGCGCGTGAAGGGCTTCGGAGAGCGGATCGTGCCGGTCATCCCGGACGAGGCCCGCACCTTCGGCATGGACGCCTACTTCCCGACCGCGAAGATCTACAACCCGAACGGCCAGAACTACACCTCGGTCGACCGGGAGCTGCTCCTCGCCTACAAGGAGAGCCCGCAGGGCCAGCTGATGCACGTCGGCATCAACGAGGCCGGCGCGACCGCCGCGTTCACCGCGACGGGCACCTCGTACGCGACGCACGGCGAGCCGCTGATCCCGATCTACATCTTCTACTCGATGTTCGGCTACCAGCGCACCGGCGACGCCTTCTGGGCAGCCGGCGACCAGATGACGCGCGGCTTCGTGATCGGTGC
>JAITUD010000219.1 GCA_031286555.1 Microbacterium sp.
CTCGGGTGGACTGACTACCTCGCCCCGGTTCGGCTCCCACGGGCGCAAGACAAGAGGGGCCAGAGTCTGCGGCATCCAAGGAGCGGGACTTCGCAGATTCTGACCCCTCAAGACGGGGAGCCTGGCGCTCAGCGCACGGGCTGCAGCACCGGCACGTCGTAGCGGTGCGGGGTGCCGAAGCGGTGCGCGGTGATCGACACGGCCTGCTCGCGCAGGAAGGTGAGCAGCTCGACGCGGCCGGCCGCGACGACCGGGTTCGCGTACAGCGCGAGGCTCGGCGAGCCGTCGACGGCGGCGGCGGTCGACAGGGCGGATGCCCCGATCAGTCGCACCCGGCCGTCGGTGGCCGCGAGGCGCTGCGCGTGCGCGGCCCAGGCGGTGTCGTCCTCGTGGGCGACGCCGACGTCGTGCGATCCGAGCCAGGTCGCGACGGCGGCCGGCAGCACCGAGGCGGTGCTCACGGTCACGCGTGAACCGGCGCGACGGCCGGCGGCGGCGACGCGGAGCAGCTCCGCGACGCGCTCGCCCTCGTAGCGCACCGTGACGGACACGGCCTGGTAGCGCAGCAGGTTCTGCTCGGTGGTCAGGCCGGTGGCATCCCGCACGACGCCGAACTCCGACGCCCAGGCGTCGATGTCGGTGGCCAGCGCACCGCGCAGCCAGGCCGCGTCGTCACCGGAGACGAGGGCGACGGCCGACGAGCCGAGCTCGTCGAGCGCGGTCGCGGACTGCACGGGAGCATCCGTCCACTCGGACAGGCCCACGAGGTAGTTCGGGCCACCGGCCTTGGAACCGGCGCCGACGGCGGCCTTCTTCCAGCCGCCGAACGGCTGGCGCTGCACGATCGCACCGGTGGTGCCGCGGTTGACGTAGACGTTGCCGGCCTCGATGCGGGCCAGCCACTGCTGCACCTCGTCCTCGTCGAGCGAGTGGATGCCGCTGGTCAGGCCGTAGTCGATGTCGTTGACGATGTCGATCGCCTCGTCGAGGGTGTCGGCGGTCATGATGCCGAGCACCGGGCCGAAGTACTCCACCCGGTGGAACTCCGATCCGCGCTTCACACCGTCACGGATGCCGGGACGCCAGAGCTGTCCGGCCTCGTCGAGCTTCTCGGGCTTTAGCATCCAGGACTCCCCCGCGTGCAGCGTGGTGAGCGCGGAGAGCAGCTTGCCCTCGGCCGGGCCGATCAGCGGGCCGATGCGGTTCGAGCCGTCCACCGGCGAACCCACGTCGTAGGCGCTGACGGCGTCGACGAGCTGGCGGCGGAACCGCTCCGACTTCGCGGCGGAGCCGACGAGCACGACCAGCGACGCGGCCGAGCACTTCTGGCCGGCGTGACCGAACGCCGAGTAGGCGACGTCCTTCGCAGCCAGGTCGAGGTCGGCCGAGGGGGTGACGATGATCGCGTTCTTGCCGCTGGTCTCGGCGAGCAGCGGCAGGTCCTGACGGAAGCCGCGGAACAGCTCGGCGGTCTCGAAGCCTCCGGTGAGGATGACGCGGCCGACGGCCGGGTCGCTGACCAGCTGGGTGCCCAGGTCGCGGCCGTCGAGCTGCACGTACTGCAGCACGTCGCGCGGCACGCCGGCCTCCCAGAGCGCCTCGATCATGACAGCGCCGGAGCGGCGTGCCTGACGGGCGGGCTTGATGATCACCGGAGATCCGGTGGCCAGGGCCGACAGGGTCGATCCGGCGGGGATCGCGACAGGGAAGTTCCACGGCGGGGTGACGACGGTCAGGCCGACCGCGTGCATCTCGGCGCCGTCGACCTGAGCCAGCTTGCGAGCGCTCTCGGCGTAGTAGTGCGCGAAGTCGATCGCCTCGGAGACCTCGGGGTCGCCCTGCTCGATGACCTTGCCGGCCTCGGATCCCATGACCTCGAGCAGGTCGGCGCGGCGCGCCTCGAGGATCTCGCCCGCCTTGTGCAGGATCGCGGCGCGGCCCTCGGCGCCCAGCGCCCGCCAGGCCTCGCCCGCGGCGACGGCGGTCGCGATGCGCTCGGAGACCGGGTCGGTCGTGGTGAGGGTGTTGGCGGCGACGGTGTCGTTCCCGAGGTTCGAGGCGACCATGCGGGCACGGATGCCGTCGGCCCAGATGCGGTTCGCCGACAGCGACGGGTCGGTGTCGGGCGTGTTCACGAAGTCGTCGGTCGGCATGGCCGGAGCCGCCAGCTGACGGTTCTGCACGCGGTTCGGGCCGGGCACCTCGGTGGGCACGTCGCGGATGGACGCCAGGAAGCGCTCCTTCTCGCGGTCGAAGAGCTTCGGGTCCTCATCGAGGTCGAACACCGCCGACATGAAGTTCTCCTGGCTCGCGCCCTCCTCGAGGCGGCGGATCAGGTAGGCGATCGCGACATCGAACTCGTCGGGGTGCACGACCGGCGTGGAGAGCAGCAGCGAGCCCACGGTGCGCTTGATGACCTGCGCCTGCGCGGTGGCCATGCCGAGCAGCATCTCGAACTCGATGCCCTGGGTCACCCCGCGCTTCGAGGCGAGCAGCCAGGCCAGGGCGATGTCGAACAGGTTGTGGCCGGCGACGCCGATGCGGACGTTCCCGACGTGGTCGGGGCGCAGCGCGTACTCCAGGACGGCCTTGTACGAGGCATCCGACTGCTGCTTGGTCGACCAGGTCGCCAGCTCCCAGCCGTGCGACTCGGCGTCGACGGTCTCCATCGGCAGGTTCGCGCCCTTGACGACGCGCACCTTGATCGGCGCTCCGCCGTCCGCGACGCGAGCCGCGGCCCACTCCTGCAGGCGCATCATGGCGCCGAGGGCGTCGGGCAGGTAGGCCTGCAGCACGATGCCGGCCTCGAGGTTCTTGAACTGCGGACGGTCGAGGATGCCGGTGAACACCGCGATCGTGAGATCGAGGTCCTTGTACTCCTCCATGTCCAGGTTGATGAACTTGTCGCCCTTGACCGCGATGTCGTACAGCGGCAGCAGCGCCTCGGAGGCGTCGGCGACGGCGTGGTCGAAGGCCCACGGGCTGTGCGGGGCGACGGTCGAGGAGACCTTGATCGAGACGTAGTCGACGTCGTCGCGCTGCAGCAGGCGGCGGGTGCCCTCCAGACGGCGCACGGCCTCCTCGCGGCCGAGGATCGCCTCGCCGAGCAGGTTGACGTTGAGCTTCACGCCCTGGGTCTCGCGGATGTGCTTGATCGCGGCGCCGAGCTTCTCGTCGCGCGCGTCGACGATGAGGTGGCGCACCATCTGGCGCAGCACGGCACGTGCGGAGGGCACCACGATGCCGGGCAGCATGGTCGCGGTCGCGCCGCCGAGGCCGATCGCGCCGCGCATCACGCCGGGCAGGAACTTCGGGGTCAGCGGCACGAGCTCCTTGAGCTTCTGCGCGGCGACCTTCGTGTCCTCGGGGCGCACGACGCCGTCGACGAAGCCGACGGTGAAGTCAAGGCCGTTGGGGTCGCGCAGCACGCCGGCAAGGCGCTCACCGGCGGCATCCGTCGGCACCTCGCGGCTCTCGACGAGCCACTGGCGGACGAGGGCGACGGCGTCGTCGGCGAGGTCCGAGAGGTCGGAGACAGAGGTTTCGGCAGCGGGCACAGGGGTCGTCATGATCTCCGTGTGCGCCCTTCGACTCTCTATGAAAAGCGACCGTTTTCGATGGATAATGTTCGGCATACCCGATGCTTTTGAAAGGACCTCATGTTCGAGCTGAGAAGGCTGAGGATGCTGCACGAACTCGCACTCCGAGGGACGATCGCCGAGGTCGCGGCATCCCTCGCCTACTCGCCGTCGACGGTGTCGCAGCAGCTGTCGCTGCTGGAGCGCGAGGCCGGTGTCGCCCTGCTCGAACCCGACGGCCGGCGGGTGCGCCTGACGCCGGCAGGACGGATGCTCGCCGAGCACGCCGCCCGAGCCCTGGAACTCGACGAGGCCGCGCGCGCGGCCCTGAACACCGATCTGCAGGCCTTCGAACCCGTGCGGATCGCCGCCATGCCGACCGCCGCGGAGGCGATCGTCCCTGCGGCCCTCACGATCCTCGCCGAGCGGATGCCGCAGCTGCGCGTCGAACTCGCAGAGCTTCCGCCTGAGGAGAGCCTGTTCGAGCTCACCGCCCGCCGCTTCGATCTGGTGATCGCCGAGCAGTATCCGGGGCACACCCGCGAGCGGCACGACGGCGTCGATCACGACCTGCTCGGCGAGGACCCGATCCGCATCGCGATGCCGCCGGCCGAGAAGCCGGCACCGCTGCGCGCCCTGCGCGATCGCGCCTGGGTGATGGAGCCCGCGGGCACCGCGGTGCGGCAGTGGGCGGTGCAGCAGTGCCGGGCGGCGGGCTTCGAGCCCGACGTGCGCTTCGAGGCGGACGACCTCACCGCGCACGTGCGGCTGGTCGAGGCCGGTCATGCCGTGGCGATGATCCCCGACCTGATCTGGGGATCATCGCAGCCCACCACGACCCTGTCGGAGCTGCCAGGGCACCCGGTGCGCGAGGTGTTCACCGCGGTCCGCACCGCCGCGCGCGATGACGACCGCATCCGCGTCGTCCGCGAAGCTCTCACGGAGGCGTTCGCGGCACGCTGACCGCACTGCCCTCGGGCCGGAGAGGCACGGTCAGGACATCCGATGTTTCCCTGCCGTCCATCCGTCGTGCCTACAGTCCGGAGGATCCCCGAACTCCGAAGGAACTCCATGTGCGACCACGACGCCCCCTGCGCCCACCCGATCGACGCCGATGCCGAGCTGCGCAGGCTCGGCTTCTCACGCCGTGACATGCTCCGTGCCGCCGGTATCGCCCTCGCCGCCGGCGGGCTGTCGGTGTACGCCGGCCAGGCGGGCTCGGCGACGGCGAGCACCTTCGCCGGCCGGCCCTCGAAGGACCCGAAGCTGTCCTGGCTGGTCGGCGACCACCACGTGCACACGCAGTTCAGCCACGATGCGAAGTACCGGATCGCTCAGCAGCTCGACGCGGCCCAGCACTACGGCGTGGACTGGGTCGCGATCACCGAGCACAGCAACTTCGCGCACGCGGAGCGCGGGCTCCCCGCCGAGCGCGAGCAGCTCCAGCGCGAGCGCGACGCACGTGACCTGCTGATCTTCCAGGGGCTGGAGTGGTACATCCCCGCCGCCGAGCACGCCACGGTCCTCGTCGCGCCCGGCCCCGGCGCCATCCGGACCCTGCGCGCTTTCGAGCTGGCCTTCGACGGCAAGCTCAACGGCTGGGAGCGTCCCGCCGACGCCGCGCAGGAGGCCGAGTACGAGCGACGCGCCGCCGAGGCGATCGCCTGGCTCGGCGCGCAGAAGCGCGCCGGCGCGATCGGCGACGCCGTCGTCCTCGCCAACCATCCGATGCGCCTGGGCATCGATTCGCCGCACGAGCTTCGCGCCTGGCGAGACGCGGATCCGCAGATCATGATCGGCATGGAGGGCGCCCCCGGCGCCCAGGGCTCGCCGATCGGCACCTACGGCGGGCCGGGCGATCAGCGCGGCGAGTACGTCAACGCCCCGCGCCCGGACAGCTGGGCCGGGTATCCGGCCGACGCCTACCGCGTCTACGGCGGCTTCGACTGGGTGACGGCCACGGTGGGCGGGGTCTGGGACTCCATGCTCGCCGAGGGCAAGCCGTTCTGGATCACCTCGAACTCGGACAACCACCTCACCGTCAGGGACACCTGGAGGACCGGCGAGTACCCGGCCGGTGAGCCCTACGACAGCCTGCCGAACGAGTTCGATCGCTGGGCCGTGCGCGGGCAGCGCCCCGATCCGATCGACACCGGGATGCCGCAGGGCGGCAGCGACTTCTGGCCGGGACAGTTCTCGCGGCTGCACACCGGCGTCGTCTCGCGCTCGTACGCCGGCGTGCTCGAGGCGATGCGCCGCGGGCGCATGTGGGTCGACCACGGACACCTGCTCAGCGGCTTCGACGCTCGGGCACGGGCGACCATGCCCGGCAAGGGCAACGGCCGCGGCAACGGAGTGGGCGGGGGCTGGGGGAACTCCTCCGGCGACTCCGTCACTCTCGGCGGTCGCCTGACCGCTCGCCGCGGACAGGACGTCGTGGTGACGATCACCGTGACGACCACCGACTACGTCAACGCGGCCGGCATCCGCCCCGAACTCGCCCACGTCGACCTGATCGCGGGTCCGGTCACCGGTCCGACCGCGGATGCCGACGCCGTGCGCGCCCCGGGGACACGTGTGGTGCGGCAGTTCGACACGACCGGCACCCGCGGCACGTTCACGCTGACGCACGTGTTCGAGAAGGTCGACCGGCCGTTCTACGTGCGCTTCCGCGGCAGCGACGGCAACCGAAACGGCGCCGGCTACCACGGCGCGGCCGTCGACCCGACGGGTCCGCTGCGCCACGGCGACGCCGACGCCGACCCGTGGAAGGACACCTGGTTCTACGCGAACCCGATCTTCGTCGACGTGCGCTGACGACCCCTGGGGTCCCGACTCAGGGGCGGGACCCCAGGAACCCCGGCCTGCGGCCGTAGTCGCGGCGCAGCCAGGGCTGGAACGCCCACCACAGCACGAGCGCGACGCCGGTGCCGGCGATCAGGCCTGAGATCGTGTCCGAGAGCCAGTGCGCGTTGATCAGGGTGCGCTGCCAGACGATGCCGATCATCAGCAGCGCACCGACCACGCCCCACGCGACCCGCATCCGCCTTCGCGTCGGCGGGATCAGCGCGAACACGGTGATCGCGATCGCGGCCGCGCTCACGGCGTGCCCCGACGGGAACGATCCGTGGTCGACGGTGAACAGCGGGCCGTACAGCCCCGCCGCGGCATCCGTCGCCGGCCGCGGCCGGTTCACGAGGTTCTTGATCAGCTGCGAGACCAGGCCGGGGCCGGCCAGCTGCACGGCGATCACGAACAGCGCGGAGCGCCAGCGCCCCACGATCGTGAGCACCGCCGGCAGCGGGATGAACATCACCGCGAAGCCCGGAAGCTCGCCCAGGTACTGGAAGAACATCGCCGGCGGCCCGGTGTGCACGCCGGAGTCCGGCCCGACGCCGACGAGCGCGCGCCACGCGTCGTCGACGCTCTGCGTCCACGGCGCCGCGGGGTTCGCCGCGACCAGCAGGGCCTGGATCGCCAGCACGATCAGCAGCAGGATGCCGGTGATCAGCAGCCCGTTCGCGCGCGGCACGCGCACGCTCTCGGCATGCTCCGCGCGCACGCCCGTCAGCGCCTCGCTCACAACAGCGGCTTGACCGACGCGTAGGCGCCGGCCCGGTCGGAGGACGGGGTGTCCCAGATGCGCGCGGTGCCCGTGGCATCCCACGCCCGCCAGCCCGGGTCCCCCGTCGCGATGAACGACACGGCGGCGGCGTGCACCTCATCGGCAAGGGCCTGCGGCGGGTTGGGACCGGCGAGCGGCTCCATCGCGGGGCCGTCCAGGCAGTCGAAGAAGAACGGCACGTCCAGGCAGTGCTCGGCGAAGCCGAAGTGCCCCGAGGGCCACGAGAACCGGTATGTCCAGGTCGGCGCGGTGCCGCGCGCGGCGGCGATGCGGAGGATCGCAGTGCGGAACATCCGGTCGGTCAGCACCCGGCCGGCCAGGCGCGCCTTGCCGAGCCTCACGACGTCCTGATTCGCGGCGAGGTACGCCGCGCGTCGATCGCGGGGCACGCCCAGCTTGCCCAGCAGCATCCCTCGGGGGACCCAGCGCAGCATCTTGGCGGCATCCGCCATCGCCATCGTGAACTCGTCGTCGGTCGCGCCGAGCACGAGCGGCTTGTCGGCACCGACGCCGGCGCGCAGCGACTCGGTCGTCGAACGCTTGATCAGGTCACCGTCGACGGACGGGCCGAGCGGCAGCCCCTCCTCGATGATCTTCGACATGTCGCCGCCGTCGAACGCCGTGGCCGCCTTCTGCAGCTCGAGCACCTTCTCCTCGCTCAGCGACGAGAACCCGGCGCGCGTCGGCTCCACACCACCGGATGCCGCCAGCTGACGCCCGAACGCCTCCGAGCGCTCCGCCGACACGTCGGCGAGCGCGCCGGAGATCGCATAGACACCATGGAACAGGTGCTGCGCGGCCTCCATGCCCAGCAGCGTCATGACCGCACCGCCGCCGGCGGACTGCCCGGCGATGGTCACCCGCGACGGGTCGCCGCCGAAGGCCGTGATGTTCTGCTGCACCCACTCCAGCGCGAGCATCCAGTCGCGCACGCCGCGGTTGGACGGGGCGTCCTCGATCCAGCCGAAGCCGTCGAAGCCGAGCCGATACGAGAGCGTCACGGTCACGACATCGTCGCGGTTGAAGTTGCGGCCGTCGTACCAGGGGCTCGCGGGAGAGCCGGCGAAGTACCCGCCGCCGTGGATCCAGACCAGCACAGGTCGCGCCGTCTCCGGAGCGAGCTCGGGCGTGAACACGTTCACGTTCAGCGTCGCCTCGCCGGGGATCGACGGCTCGGGAATCAGCGTCACGCCGGGGTCGCCGCGCTGCGCCGTGGGCGCGAACGCCAGAGCATCCCGCACGCCCTGCCAGGGCGCCTTCGGCACCGGCGCCGCGTACCGGAGCTCGCCGACCGGCGGCTCGGCGAACGGGATGCCGAGGAACGCCGCCGACTGCGGGTTCCCCCTGCCGCCCGTGGTCGGGCGCCATGCCCCGCGCACCCGGCCTGCGGCCGTCTGCACCTCGACGTACCGGGTCTCGACGTCACTCGATGTCATGGGGATGCTCCTTTCGAGCAGTTCGGGTCAGTGTGTCAGCGCACGCTCTTGATCGGCGCGATCGCGACTGCCGCGAGGATCACGAAGACGATCGCGAACACGAAGAGCATCGGGTACCCGCCGAGAGAGGTGATGATCAGCGCCGCGATGCCGGGGCTCATCGCCTGCGGAATGTTGGTGGCGACGTTCAGGATGCCGAGGTCCTTGCCTGCATCCGTGCCCTCGCTCGGCAGCACCTCAGTCATCAGCGCGGCATCCACAGACATGTAGAGTCCGAAGCCGATGCCGTTGATGACGCTCATGATGATCATTCCGGTCATGTTCGGCATGAGGATCGGCATGAGCAGTCCGACCACCATGAAGGCGGATGCGACGTAGATGAAGACCTTGCGACGCCCGGCCTTGTCGCTCCACCAACCGGAGAGCATGATCGCGATGATCGTCGGGAC
>JAITUD010000274.1 GCA_031286555.1 Microbacterium sp.
GATGATCGCCGCCTCCTGGGTGCGGGTCAGCTTGAGCTTGAGCCAGGCCGGCGAGCGCGTGCCCTCACGGTAGGCGGACTCCGGGTCCTTCGCGACCACGCCTTCCAGACCGAACTCCCGACTCGCGGCGAGGGCGGCGTCGACGTCGTCGAACACCGGCGCGACGCGCACGGGTGCGTCCAGCCCCTCGGCGAGCTGCTCGAGAAGCTCCCGGCGCTGCCGCAGCGGCAACCCGGTGAGGTCGTGGCCGTTCAGCCGCAGCAGGTCGAACAGCAGGTAGACCACCGGCGTGCGCACCACTTCGCGCTCGATCTCGCGGGCCCTGGTCAAGTGCATACGGTCCTGCAGCCGGGTGAAGCTCGGGCGTCCCTCGGCGTCGAAGGCCACGATCTCGCCGTCGACGACAGCATCGTCGGCGGGCAGGTGCGGGGCGCCGTCGGCGGTCAGCTCGGGATATCGGGCGGTGACATCGACGCCGCTGCGCGCATGCAGGACCATGTGTCCGCCGGTCCACGTGCCCAGCGCGCGGATGCCGTCCCACTTGATCTCCGCCCAGCCGCGCGCTCGGGCGAGCCCGATGGTCCCGGTCTCGGCGAGCATGGGCCTCGGGACATCGGTCCGGGCATCGGCGTCCGCCGGGGGAGCGGAGCGCTTCGGTGTCGGGCCGGTAGCGGGGCTCGGGGCCGGATGCCGGTGCGGCCGGCCCTCCTTCATCCGATGCAGCAGCCACTGCGACTTCTCGCCGCTGCCGGAGGTGCGGATCAGCGCGAGCCGCGCCGTGCCGAGCCTCCCGCCGGCCCGGCCGGTGAAGGTGCCGATCACCTCGTCGTCGCGCCACTTCTCCAGGTCAACGGTGCCGGCATCCCAGATCGTCATGCCTCCGGCGCCGTACTCGCCATGCGGGATGGTGCCCTCGAACTCGAGGTACTCGAGCGGGTGCGGCTCGGTCATCACGGCGAGGTGGTTGCGGGCGGGGGACTCCGGCACACCCTTGGGCACCGCCCAGCTGACCAGCACGCCGTCGCGCTCGATGCGCAGGTCGTGATGCAGGCTGCTGGCGTGATGCTCCTGGATCACGAATCGCGTGACGTGGGAGCCAGCGGCGGCCGCACGGGGCATCGGCTCCGGCGTCTTCGCCGCGTCGCGCTTGGCCAGATAGGGGCCGAGCGCGGTGGGAAGCGGGGCCGATGCGGCGAACGGATCGACGCCCGCCTCGACCCGCGCGATCACCTCGTGGAACTCGAGTTGGGCGAGGTCAGGATCGTCGAGCTCCGCCCAGGTTCGAGGCGCCGCTACCCACGGCCGCGCCCTGCCGCGGAGCGACTAGGGCGCGATGGTCGTCTTCGACGCGTTGTTCTGGCTCCAGTCGATGAACACCTTGCCGGGCCGAAGCGCCTTCGACATCACGCTGGTGGCGAGGTCGGGATGGTCGGCCTCGATCATCCGCGCGAGTTCCCTCGCGACGGCCGAGGCCTGCTCGCTGGTCTGCGTCCCCGTGCCGTCCTCCTGCACAGGCAGCGCAGCGTACAGGTGGATACCCTTGCTGCCGCTGGTCACCGGCACCGGATCGAGCCCCATGCCGGTGAGGATGCCGCGCGCGATGCGCGCGACCTCTGCGCACTCGGCGAGCCCCGCGCCGGGACCGGGGTCGAGGTCGAGCACGAGCCGGTCAGGGCGGCCGCGGCCGCCGGAGGGGGTGAACCGCCACTGCGGCACGTGCAGCTCGAGGGCGGCGACCTGTGCCAGCCAGACCAGCGTCGGCACGTCCTCCGCCAGCGGATAGTCCTTCGTGCCGTCGGAGTGCTCGATCGGCATCCGCCTGATCCACTCCGGGGCGCCCGGTTCGAGCTGCTTCGTGAAGAAGGCCGAGGCCGGGGCATCCGCCGTTCCCACTCCTTCGACCCAGCGCTTGCGGGTCACCGGGCGTCCGCGCAGCAGCGGCAGCATCACCGGCGCGACGCGCGTGACGTAGCCGATGATCTCGCCCTTGGTGGTGCCGGTCTCGGGGTAGACGACCTTCTCGAGGTTCGTGACGCGCAGGCGACGGCCGTCGATCTGCACGACCTGCCCGCCGGATGCCATGACGAAAGGCTAGCCCGGGCCGGTGTCGCTGGTGTGTACTGGTGCCATGAGGACGATCTGGAAGGGCGCCCTGACCTTCGGGCTGGTGAACGTGCCGGTGAAGGTGTACTCGGCCACGGAGGACCACGACGTGCCGCTGCACCAGGTGCACGACGCCGACGGCGGGCGCATCCGGTACCAGCGCACCTGCGAGGTGTGCGGCGAGACCGTGCCCTACGCCGACATCGACCGGGCGTTCGTCGACGAAGACGGGCAGACGGTCGTGCTCACCAAGGACGACCTCGCAGCGCTCCCGGCCGAGAAGAGCCGCGAGATCGACGTGGTGGAGTTCGTGCCCACCGATCAGGTCGATCTGCTCACCCTCGACAAGGCGTACTACCTGGAGCCGGATTCGAAGTCGCCGAAGGCGTATGTGCTGCTGCGGCGCACGCTCGAGGAGACCGACCGCACGGCGATCGTGCGCTTCACGCTCCGGCAGAAGACCCGGCTGGCGGCACTGCGCGTGCGCGGCGACGTGCTGGTGCTGCAGACCCTGCTCTGGGCGGACGAGGTGCGGGAGGCGGCCTTCGAGTCGCTCGCCGAGGAGGTCGAGATCAGCCAGAAGGAGCTCGAGCTCTCGGCGTCGCTCGTGGAGAGCTACTCCGGAGACTTCGATGCCGAGGCGTTCGTGGACGAGTACCAGAAGGAGCTGCGCACCCTCATCGACGCGAAGATCGAGGCGGGTGAGGGCTTCGACGTGTCGGAGACGTTCGCCGAGGAGGGCGCGTCGGCCGGCGGCGGTGGCGAGGTCATCGACCTGATGGAGGCGCTGCGCGCCAGCGTCGAGCGATCGAAGGCCGCGCGCGCGAAGGATGCCGGCTGACCGGCATCCTTCTGGTCGGCACCGGCTCTAGTGCTTGCCGTCGCCGTCGAAGTCGGGCGCGCGGTCGAAGACCTCGGGGTCCAGGGCCAGAGCCGAGGTCTCGGGAGCGACGATGCCGGCGGCCTTGTTCTGCTCGGCCTCGATGCGCACCTTGCGGCGCTCGGACAGGTAGTGCCACACGGTGATCAGCGCCGTACCGAGCACGGCGGCGATCAGGATCAGGTCGATGTACGACTGCACGAACTCGCTGAGCCAGGGGATGAAGGCGATGACGTAGCCGAACATCGTCAGGCCGAAGCCCCACAGCACGGCGCCGATCAGGTTGTACAGCGAGTAGCGCTTCCACGGCATGTGCCCGACGCCGGCGGCCACCGGAGCGAACGTGCGCACCATCGGCACGAAGCGGGCCAGCACGATCGTCAGCCCGCCGAAGCGCTCGAAGAACGCGTTCGTGCGCTCGACGTTCTTCATACTGAACAGGCCGGACTCCTTGCGCTCGAAGACCGCGGGTCCGCCCTTGTGCCCGATGTAGTAGCCGACCTCGCCGCCGATGAACGCCGCCAGAGCGATGAGCAGCGACACCACCCAGATGTTCATGCCGAACACGTCGTTGGTGTGCGTGAGCAGACCGGAGATGACCAGCAGCGTGTCGCCGGGCAGCAGGAATCCGATCAGCAGGCCGGTCTCGGCGAAGATGATGAAGCACACGACTGCGAGTGCCCAGGGGCCGGCGCCGCCGATGATCGTGGCGGGGTCGAGCCAGGGGATGAGTCCGGCGTGATGCAAGAGGGGCTCCCGTCGAAATGCTGTGAAAGCGGGCATGCGGGA
>JAITUD010000388.1 GCA_031286555.1 Microbacterium sp.
ATCCCCGATGGCGCGATGTCGGTCGTGGTGAGCCTCGTCTGCGCCGGCGGCGGGAATTACCAGGTGTGGTTCGGCAATTCGATGGCCCTCGGCTCGACGACGCTGACCGGCACCTGCGACGGCACGCACGAGCTCGCGTGGCCGATCACGGAGCGAACTGCCATGACTCTGACCGTCGCCGTCCCGGCCGGCGTGACATGGCGCGCGACGCCCACGTTCTCGACCGCTCCCTTCGTGGACGACACGGTGCTGGCATCCGACTGCAAGGAGTTCGCCGCGGTCGACAGCGAGTTCATGAATGCGGATGGCGGCTATCGGGCGCACGCGATCGACGCTGCCGAATGGACCGCCCGAGTCGAGAAGGCCACCAAGGATCTCCAGGCTCTCGCCGTGGCATCCCGCTCCCGCATCCACGACGCCCTCACCCAGCTGCACGCCCTGATCGAAGATGCGCACCCGAGGATCGGCGACGCCTCCTTCACCATGGACAGCGGAAGTGTCCCCGGTCAGACGATCAGCAACGCGTGCAACGCCAACCAGACGCCGCTCGTTCTCACCGGGGAGTTCGGCGGGTGAACGTCGGCGGCGACCGGCCCGAGATCGTCTGCATCTGCGGCTCCGCCCGGTTCGCATCCGAGATGCGCACGGCGAACCGCGATCTGACCTTCGCCGGCGCGATCGTCGTGGCACCCGGCGAAGCCGACGGACCGATCACCGACGAGCAGAAGTCCGCACTGGCCGCACTCCACCTGCGCAAGATCGATCTGGCCGACCGGGTCCTGGTCGTCAACCCCGGTGGATACATCGGCGAGTCCACGCGCCGCGAGATCGCCTACGCCCGTGCCGCCGGCAAGCCGGTTTCATTCACGGACCCCGTCTGATTATCTCGACACATTGACCTCCCTGGCTTATCATAGATATACACGAGACGTATATTTGCGATAAATGATTAGGGGAACCGAGATGGCAGACGACGTTGATATCGTCCGTGTGATCGCACGCGCCCCCCTGCACACCGTCCGCCTGCGCGACCTAAAGACCTTCGGCACGAACACCTGGCGGGCAGTGGATCGGCTCACTGAGCAGGGCGCGCTCACCAGGCTTATCCACGGTGTCTACACGGCGCCCCCAGACGGGCGCGACGGCCGCACATGGAAGCCGCCGTTCGAACCGGCCGCGTTGGCGATCGCCACGGTGCGATTCGGCGAGCGCCGCGTTGCTCTGATGGGCGTGAGCGCTGCGCGACACTGGGGCGCCATCCCGCGTGCCATCGGTGTCGCGCATGTTGCAGTGCCCCGCGGCGGGTATGCCCCTGCCGAACTCGACCGCGGCGGCGTCGTGAGATTCGTCCCTCGGGATCTCAACCGATTGGATCTCGTCGTCGACCGCACCGCCCTCGGTGAAGGGATGGTCACGACTCCCGCCCAGACACTGTTCGATCTGATAGTCCGACGCGACCGTGACGGCCTGGCCGTGGAGATCGAGGGAGCGATTCGAAACCTCGTTCCTCGTGTGAAGGCAACCGAGTTCGAGGAGATCACCGCCCGGTATGTCAGGCGCGGTCAGGCTCTCGAAAAGATGCTCGAGGAACTGAGGGGGCGAGATGCCGAGGTGGGATAAGAGCCAAGGAAGGTCAACGGACGCCACCAGCCGGGTGTCGAGCAGTCCGCAGAAGCCGCCCCCTGTGCCCGGCCTGCTCGCCCATGACGACCTCCTGAGGGTGAGCGCGCAGTTCGGCGTCGACGACGAGCAGGTCGTCCGTGACCATGCGATCTCCCATATTCTCGCCGCAATCGCAACGCTGGGGACGGAGGAGATCGTATTCTTCGGAGGCACAGCACTGTCTCGCTCACTTCTGCCGAACACGAGACTGTCCGAAGACATCGACCTCATTGCGCGTGCCGACCGCGCGAAGACCGGAGACCAGATCGAGGATGCTGTCTCGCGTGCCCTCCGCAGCACGTTGGGAAGTCCGAGTTTCAGCCCCCGGCTCCGAGATACCCGACATGCAGAGCCCTCGAGTCTTTACGTCGGCGGTGCGACGATCCAGATCCAGCTTCTCTCCGCCGAGGGCTACCCCGCGTGGCCGACTGAAGTCGTCGACGTCGAGCAGCGATTCGCTGACGCCCCGCCTGCACGGCTTCGGGTACTCACTCCTCCTGCGTTCGTCGCGTCGAAGCTCTCGTCATGGGCAGACCGCGCGGCTGCACGCGACTTGTACGATCTCTGGGCTCTCGCGGAGGCAGGGGAATTCTCGCCTGAAGCTGTCGCCCTTTTCGGGCGCCTCGGGCCGTTTACGCGGGCCTCGAGCGTGTCGTTCTCGCGGGTCCCAACGGCCGCCGAATGGAGAGCCGCGCTCGGACACCAGTGCCGCCTCGCAGTCGCTCCCGATGAGGCGGCACGAGTCGTGATTGACGCGTTGCGCACCGTTGAGCCGGATCGCACCTGCTGGGGCGAACGCAGATCGATCTTCCTCCGCAGATCATCGAGGAGGTGATGGCGACCTTTCCGGAACTCGCGGGCTCAGGACTGCGCTGGATGCACGGCGCCTTCCATTTCGTCGGAGTCGTTCCTGGGGCGCATGCGCTGTCGAACTTCCTCAGCAGGGCCCGCAACTAAGCCCAGGTCCATAGCCAGCAGGCAGGCATGCGACCCTGAAGGGATGCGCATCGCCGACTTCCCGACGCCCGACACCGCCGCCGCGCGCGGTGCCCGCGAGCTCGCGTTCCAGTACCAGTCCCCCGCCATCACGGCGCATGCGGTCCGCTCATGGTTCTGGGCCGAGGCCTTCGCTGTGGTCGACGGCATCCCGCACATCGATCACGAACTCCTGTACGTGTCCGCGCTGCTGCACGACATCGGCACGGTGACCGAGTACGACAACCACACGATCTCGTACGAGCATGCCGGCGGGCATGTCGGCGTCGCTCTGACGGCGGGCGCCGGCTGGCCGGCGGAGCGTCGCCAGCGCGTGCTCGACGTGATCGTCCGACACAACTGGCCGAGCGTCGACGTGGGGCTCGACGTCGAAGGACACC
>JAITUD010000422.1 GCA_031286555.1 Microbacterium sp.
GTCGCCGGCATGGACTTCGGCGGGGGAGCGGCGATGTCGATCTTCGTCCTCGCCATCACGATCGCGCTGAGCTGGTTCTACGTGCGCAGCCTCATCAAGGAGGAGACCCAGTGACCACCGCAGCAGACACGGCCGTCGTGGCCGAACGACTCGAGAGCGCCTACCCGTCGCGCGACGCCGGTCCCGCCGACCGCGTTCCGCGCAAGCGCCGCCGATTCAAGGCATCCACCTGGCTGCTCAGCATCCTGGCTCTGGTGCTCGCGATCGCCTGGGCGTTCCCGGTGTACTGGATGGTCAACTCGTCCATGCTCTCGGCGGCCACACTCGAGTCGCGGACGCCGACGTTCTTCCCGATCGGCGGAACGTTCAACAACTTCAAGAACGTGCTCACCCCGGCGTTCTTCTCGGCGCTCGGCGTGAGCGTGGCGGTCACGCTGCTCTCGGTCGCCGTGTGCCTGGTGTTCGCGTTCCTGGCATCCGTCGCGATCAGCCGGTTCAAGTTCAAGGGGCGGGTCACGTTCATCGTGACCATCCTGCTGATCCAGATGCTGCCCGCCGAGGGCCTGTTCATCGCGCAGTACAAGATGATGTCCAGCCTCGGTCTGCTCAGCAACGTGCTGGGACTGAGCATCCTGTACGTCGCGGCTGTCGTGCCGTTCACGATCTGGATGCTGCGCGGGTTCGTCGCCGGCGTGCCGGCGGAGCTCGAGGAGGCGGCGATGATCGACGGCCTCAGCCGCAGCCAGGCGTTCCTGCGCATCACCTTCCCGCTGCTCGCCCCCGGTCTGGTGGCCACCGGTGTGTTCGCGTTCCTGCAGTGCTGGAACGAGTTCACGGTCGCGCTGGTGATCATGGAGAACAACCGCACCCTGCCGCTCTGGCTGCGCGGATTCGTGCAGCAGAGCTCGACGCAGGCGATCAACTGGGGTCAGGTGATGGCGGCGTCCGCCATCGTCGCGATCCCCGTGATCATCTTCTTCGTCATCGTGCAGGGCCGCATGACCAGCGGTCTGGTGGCGGGTGCCGTCAAGGGCTGAGCCCCCGATCCGACGCCTCTGAGGACCGTCCGTGCGCCATGCGCACGGACGGTCCTCGTCGTGTTCGGGCGCGTCGTGATGCCGAGTCCGAAACGTTATCCAAAACCCCGGCGCGGCCCTTGTTCCCACCCGAGAGGGTTTGTTAGGTTGCTGTCCTAACAAACCCATTCGGGATTGCCCTCCATGACGGAGGCCACCCCCTCCTGCAAAGCAGCACCGAGAGGAAAAAGAGAATGAGTCGCAAAGTCGCGCGCAGCGTCGCGATGACCGGAATCGCGGGGGCAACCGTCCTCGCACTCGCCCTGACCGGCTGCTCGCCGAGCAGCAACTCGGGGGACAAGTCGGGCGCCGACGCCGTCCTTCGTGTGCAGGCCGGCACCCAGCCGCCCGTCGTGGCGAACTTCAACCCGTTCGCCCCGACCGTGCTCAGCGGCACCAACGGCCCGATCTACGAACCGCTGTTCTTCTTCAACAAGACCGCCGACGACAAGCCCACGGGCATGCTCGGCGACTCGTTCGAGTACAACGAGGACGGCACGGCGATCACCGTCAAGCTCAAGTCCGGCCTGAAGTGGTCCGATGGCGAGCCGCTGACCGCCAAGGACGTCGTCTTCACGTTCAAGTACGCCGCGAACAACCCCGAGGCCAACGGTCTGGTGTCGGCCGAGGCGCCGGACGACAGCACCGTCGTGCTGACCTACAACACGCCGCAGTACACCACCGAGTTCGCCCGCATGGGCTCGACGCTGATCCTGCCGGAGCACATCTGGAAGGACGTCACCGACTTCGCCGCCTTCGCGAACGAGGAGCCCGTGGCCTCCGGCCCCTACGTGGTCGACAAGGTCTCGAAGGAGTCCTACACGCTCAAGGCGAACCCGAACTTCCGCGACGCGGACAAGCTCGGCGTCAAGAAGGTGCAGTACATCACCATCGACAACAACCAGACCGCGCAGGACCTGCTCACCGCGGGCAAGCTGGACTGGACCGGAATGTTCATCCCGAACCCGGACAGCGTCACCAAGAACGGCATCATCTCCTGGATCAACACCCCCCAGGACCCGACGGTGCTCTACACCTGCTCGAACGCCGACCTGGGCTGCACCGGTCCGCAGACCGACGTCGCCGTCCGCCAGGCGCTGAACGTCGCCATCGACCGCGGCACCATCGACGAGAAGGCGTTCGTCGGCATGACCGGCAAGATCTCGCCGACGTTCGCGCTGCTCCCGCGTGACGAGAAGTGGGTCGCCGACCCCGCCAACGAGGTCAGCCCTCAGGACCCCGACGCCGCCAAGGCGGGCGAGATCCTCGAGGCCGCTGGATACACCAAGGGCGGCGACGGCATCTACGAGAAGGACGGCAAGAAGCTCGAGCTCAACCTGATCTCGGTCGACGGCTGGACCGACTACAACGACGCCGCGAAGCTGATCCAGGAGCAGGCCGCCAAGGCCGGCATCAAGGTCACCGCGTCGACCGTGCAGTGGGACGCGTTCTCGGACGCACGCCAGACCGGCAACTACCAGCTGATCATGGGCGGCGTCGTGGGCACCTCGGTGGCCGACCCGTTCCAGATCTACCGTGACTGGTTCGGCGGCACGCAGGTCGCCTCGACCGCGAAGGTGGGCGAGGAGATCCCGCCCGGGCGCTGGAACTTCAGCCGCTACAACAACCCGAAGGTCGACGCGGCGATCCAGGAGGCCATCGGCACCAACGACGAGGCCAAGCGCAAGGAGATCTACGCGACGATCCAGACCGAGATCGTCCGTGACCTGCCCTACATCCCGATCGTGATCAACGCCACGCAGACCTTCTACAACTCGAAGGACTACACCGGCTGGCCGACCGAGGACGACCTGTACTCGTTCCCGCCGTCCTGGGGAGCCGTCTCGTCGGGCTACATCCTGCAGCACCTGCAGCCCAAGAAGTGATCGCTGAGTGAGTCCGTGGAAGCAGGAAGTCTGAAGGTATCGGAATGAAGTTCTATCTGAGAAGGATCGGGTTCTACGCGGTGACGCTGTGGGCCGCGATCTCCCTCAACTTCCTGCTTCCGCGGCTGATGCCCGGCAACCCCGCCGACATCATGATCGCCAAGATGCAGCGGGCAGGGCAGGACGTGTCGGAGGACACGATCCGCAACATCAAGCAGCTCCTCGGCGGTGACGACACCCCCCTGTGGCAGCAGTATCTGAACTACTGGAACCAGATCCTGCACGGCGATCTGGGCGTCTCGGTGGTCGCGTACCCCGAGCCGGTCACCAGCCTGATCGGTGCGGCGCTTCCCTGGACCCTGCTCCTGGTCGGCACCGCGACGGTCATCTCGTTCATCCTCGGCGTCGGACTCGGCGCCTGGGCGGGCTGGAAGCGCGGCACCTGGGTGGACAACATCATCCCGGCGACCACGATCCTGCAGTCGATCCCGTACTTCTGGATGGCGCTCATCCTGGTGTCCGTGTTCGCGGTCGGGCTCGGATGGTTCCCCATCTTCGGCGGCTACGACGTCTTCACCTACCCGGACGGGCCCGAGTGGTCGTGGGCGTTCATCCAGGACGCCCTGGCGCACGCCATCCTCCCGGCGATCACGATCGTGGTCAGCTCGGTCGGCGGCTGGCTGTTCGGCATGCGCAACATGATGGTCTCCACGCTGTCCGAGGACTACATCGTGACGGCAGAGGCCAAGGGCCTTCGTCCGCGCCGCATCATGGGCATGTACGCGGCCCGCAACGCCGCCATCCCGTCGATCGCCGGATTCTCGATCACGCTGGGATTCGTCGTGGCCGGTTCGATCGTGATGGAGCAGGTGTTCACCTATCCCGGCGTCGGCCGCCTGATGTTCCAGGCCGTGATCTCGAAGGACTACGCGCTCATGCAGGGCGTGTTCCTGGTGATCACGATCGCCGTGCTCGCCGCCAACTTCTTCATGGATCTGATCTACGGATTCGTCGACCCGAGGGCCCGCCAGAATGTCTGACACCGAACTGAGCCGAGAAGTCGAGGATGCCGCGCTGCCGATCGGCGTCGTCGACCCCGTGACCGTCGAGCAGCCCAGCACCATCGCCCTGGCGACCAGGCCGAAGGGCAAGCCGCGTGGTGGATTCCGCGCGATGATGCCCACCATGACGCCGAAGCTGATGGTCGGCCTCATCCTGGTCGCCTTCATCCTGCTGCTGGCGATCTTCGGTCCCATGCTCGTGCAGGACCCGACCGACTCCGGCAATCCGGCCCTGCAGCCGCCGTCCTCGGAGCACTGGCTGGGCACGACCAAGCTCGGCTACGACGTGGTCGCCCAGCTCGCCTACGGCGCCCGAGGCTCGCTCCAGGTCGGCCTCATCGCCGCGGGCATCGCCATCATCCTGTCGCTGGTCTTCGGCGTCCTGGCCGGCTACCTGGCCGGCTGGGGCGAGGACGTGCTCGCGCTGATGACCAACATCATGCTCGTCATCCCCGGCCTGCCGCTGGTGATGGTGATCGCCGCATTCGCGACGAACCGCAGCTGGCTGCTGGTGGCGATCGTGCTCGGCATCACCTCCTGGGCGGGCGCGGCGTACGTGCTGCGCCTGCAGACCCGCTCGCTGCGCACCCGCGACTACGTCTCCGCCGCGCGTGTGGCGGGTGAGAAGCCGTTCCGCATCATCCTGGTCGAGATCATGCCGAACCTGCTGCCGCTGCTGACCGCGCAGTTCCTGTTCGCGATCATCTTCGCGATCCTCGGAGAGGCGGGCCTGGCCTACCTTGGTCTCGGACCGACGGACGGCATCACCTGGGGCACCATGCTCAACCAGGCGCAGTCCGGGCAGGCGCTCGGACAGGGTGCATGGTGGTGGTTCGTGCCCCCGGGCCTGCTGATCGCGATGCTGGGCTGCGGCCTCGCCCTGATCAACTTCGCGATCGACGAGATCATCAACCCGAAGCTGCGCAGCGCCCCCGCGGCCGCCCGCAGCGTGCGCAAGGCCGCCAAGACGAAGGGGGTCACGGCATGACCGAGGTCCAGCCCGAGGCCGTTCTGACGGCCCGGAACATCTCGATCGAGTACGAGGTCGATCCTCCGGTCAAGGCCGTGCGCGATGTGTCGCTCACCCTGCACCGCGGCGAGATCCTGGGGCTGGCCGGCGAGTCCGGCTGCGGCAAGCCCACGCTGGCCTACGGCCTGACCCGGCTGCTCAAGGCTCCCGCGCTGATGACCGAGGGCGAGATCGTGTTCCACGATCGCGCCGGCACCGACATCGACGTGGTGGCGCTCGCGGCCGACGGGCTGCGCGCCTTCCGCTGGGACAAGGTGTCGATGGTGTTCCAGGGGGCGATGAACTCGCTCAACCCGGTGATCAGCGTGAAGTCGCAGATCTTCGACATCTTCGACACGCATCGCCCAGGCATGTCCAAGGCGGCCAAGAAGGAGCGCGCTGAAGAGCTGCTCACTCTCGTGGGCGTCGATCCGAAGCGCCTCACGAGCTTCCCGCACGAGCTGTCCGGCGGCATGCGTCAGCGCATGATGATCGCCATGGCGCTCGCCCTCGATCCGCAGGTCATGATCATGGACGAGCCCACGACGGCGCTGGATGTGGTCGTGCAGCGCGGCATCATCCGCGAGATCATGCGGCTGCGCGAGAAGCTCGGCTTCGCGGTGATCTTCATCACGCACGACCTGCCGATGCTGATCGAGATCAGCGACCGCATCGCCGTGATGCTGCAGGGGCAGATCGTCGAGCTGGGCACCGCGGAGGAGATCTACCGCACCCCTCAGCACGACTACACCAAGAGGCTGCTGTCCAGCTTCCCCAGCCTGCGCGGTGAGCGCGGCGACTTCGTGCGCACCGGCAGCCGGCCGAGTCAGGAGCAGGTCCGATGAACGATCAGGCGAAGCGCACCCTCGCGGCGCGCAATCTGGTGAAGGACTTCACGCTCCGCTCGGGGCTGAAGACCACCAGGCTGCGCGCCGTGAAGGACGTCTCGTTCACGCTGGAGGCGGGCAGGACGATCTCTCTGGTGGGCGAATCCGGCTCGGGCAAGTCCACGATCGCGCGCATGCTGATGAAGCTCGAGAAGCCCACCTCAGGGCAGATCCTGCTGGACGGTCGCGCCGGCGGCGACCGTGGTCGGGAGCTCGAGAGGTATCGCTCGGACGTGCAGATGGTGTTCCAGGACCCGTTCGCCTCGCTGAACCCGTTCCACACGATCGTGCATCACCTGGAGCGGCCGCTGCGGCTGCACCACCCCGAGCTGTCCGGGGCTCAGGTGCGCGAGCGCGCCCTCGAGCTGCTCGAGCGTGTGCGGCTCTCACCGGCGGAGCACTTCGCCGATCGTCGTCCGCACGAGCTCTCCGGCGGACAGCGCCAGCGCGTCGCGAGCGCTCGTGCGCTCGCGCCCGGTGCGCGCTTCATCGTCGCGGATGAGCCGGTGTCGATGCTCGACGTGTCGATCCGTCTCGGCGTGCTGAACCTGCTCGCCGACCTTCAGCGCGAGGACGACCTGGGCGTGCTGTACATCACCCACGACCTGGCCACGGCCAGGCACTTCAGCGACGAGATCATGGTGCTCTACCACGGTGACGTCGTCGAGCGCGGGCCGGCCGACAAGGTCATCCTCGACCCGCAGCACGACTACACGAAGACGCTGCTGGGCGCCGCGCCCGACCCCGAGAACCTCGGCCGCCTGAGAGACGAGGTGCGCCGGGAACTCGCCGGCGCCTGACGACAGGCGGTCGCACAGACCCCCGCCCGCGCACCGGCCCCTTGTGTGCGCGGGCGGGCACCTTCTCCGGCATCCGGAACCGGTATGCTGGGCGGAGCAGTGCCCACAACAGAAAACTGGCCGTACGACGCGTGCGGGAGAGCCCGGTGCTGGCAGCCGGGCACCGAAGGAGCAAGCCTCCCCGCCAATCTCTCAGGTACCCCCACCGCTCGCGTCCGGCCGCTCTGAAAAGCGATGCGCACGCATCCGCCGACGGTGAAAGCCCCACGC
>JAITUD010000491.1 GCA_031286555.1 Microbacterium sp.
GTCCCATGGTCTGCCCCATGCACCCCTGTGGGTCAAGTGTGCATCGCCCGTGTCGGCGGCGGGAATTGATCGGCATAGGTTGCGTCGACTCGGGTAGCCGCGCGGCCATGGCTCCACCAACTGAGAATCGAACAAACGGGAAACAGACCATCCGCAGACGATCACTCCTCGCCGGCGCGGGAGCGATCGGGGCGATCGGCGCTCTCGGCGCCGCGGGCTGCAGTCGGGTGCCCCAAGGTGACACGCTGGCGCGGCTCCAGGGAGCGGGCACCGTCCGCCTGGGGATCGCGGGCGAGGTGCCGTACGGCTACATCGACGACTCGGGCAAGTTCACGGGTGAGGCGGTGGAGCTGGCCAAGGTCATCTTCAAACGGCTCGGCGTCAGCCACGTCCAGCCGGTCGCCACGGACTTCGCCTCGCTGATCCCGGGGCTGAACACGCAGCAGTTCGATGTCGTGTCCGCGGGCATGTACATCAACAAGGAGCGGTGCCAGCAGGTCATCTTCGCCGACCCCGAGTACCAGATGCTGGACTCGTTCATCGTCCGCAAGGGCAACCCGATGAAGCTGCACAACTACGCGGACGTCGTGAAGTCGAAGGCCAAGTTCGGCACCGGCACCGGGTACGCGGAGATCCAGTACGCCGTGGACGCGGGGTACAAGGAGTCCGACATCGTGATCCTCCAGGATCAGGTGGCGGGCCTGAACGCGGTGGAGGCGGGCCGGATCGACGTGTTCGCGGGCACCGCGCTGACCGCCCGCGAGGTCACGAAGAAGAGCTCCAAGGCCGAGGCCACCGAGGCGTTCGCGCCGCTGATCGACGGCAAGAAGCACATCGACGGCGGCGGCTTCACGTTCCGGCCCACCGACACGAAGCTTCGGGACGCCTTCAACGTCGAGATCCACAAGATGAAGAAGAGCGGCGAACTGTTCAGGATTCTCCGGCCGTTCGGGTTCACCCAGGCGGAGATGACCACCCTGACCGCCAAGGAGCTGTGCGGATGACCAGCGGACTGTGGGAACACTGGGTACTGCCGGGCATCTGGATCACCGTCCAGCTGACCGTGTACAGCGCCGCTCTCGCGACCGTCGTCGCGTTCGGGGTGGGCATGGCCCGTACCCACCGGCTGTGGATCGTACGGTTCGTGGCCGGTCTGTACACGGAGATCTTCCGGGGCACCTCCGCACTGGTGCTGATGTTCTGGATCTTCTTCGTGCTGCCCCAGATCGCCGGCTGGTCGCTGGTGCCGATGTGGGCGGCCGTCCTGGCGCTCGGGCTCTCCTACGGAGCGTACGGCGCCGAGATCGTGCGTGGCGCGCTCGCCGCAGTGGCGCCCGCCCAGCGTGAGGCGGGCATCGCGCTGAACTTCACGCCCTGGCAGCGCATGCGGCTGATCCTGCTGCCGCAGGCGGTGCCGGAGATGATCCCGCCGTTCTCGAACCTGCTGATCGAGCTGCTGAAGGGCACCGCCCTGGTGTCGCTGCTCGGCATCGGCGACGTCTCGTTCGCCGCGTACCTCGTGCGACTGGCGACGACGGAGAGCGCGCAGATCTACTCGCTCACGCTCCTCATCTACTTCGTGATCGCGTTCCTGCTGACCCGTCTCATGCGGGCGCTCGAGCGCAAGACCAAGGCGGGGATCGGGCAGCGTCCCGAGCCCGGGATCGGACTGCTGCGCAAGATGACCTCCCAGCGGCGCGACGAGACGGCCCCGGCACCGGTGCCGGCCGAGGGAGGTGGCGCCGCATGATCGCGACCGCCGCATCCACCTGGGACTGGAGCGCCGTCGGCGACTTCATGCCGCACTTCTGGGACGGGGTCCTGGTGACCCTCCAGGTCCTCGTCCTCGGCTCGGTCATCTCGTTCGCGCTCGGGCTCGTGTGGGCCCTGGCCTTCCGCGCCCCGACCCGTTTCGTCCGCTGGCCCGTCGGGTTCGTCACGGAGTTCATCCGCAACACCCCGCTGCTGGTCCAGCTGTTCTTCCTGTACTTCGTGCTGCCGGAGATCGGCCTGAAGTTCTCCGCCCTGACCACCGGCATCGTCGCGATCGGGCTGCACTACTCGACGTACACGGCCCAGGTCTACCGGGCCGGCATCGAGGCCGTGCCGGTCGGCCAGTGGGAGGCGGCCCGCGCCCTGAGCCTGCCGTACGGCAGGACGTGGACCGCGGTGATCCTTCCGCAGGCGATCCGCCGCGTCGTACCGGCGCTCGGCAACTACGTGGTCGCGATGCTGAAGGACACCCCGCTGCTCGCGGGCATCGGCGTCCTCGAGCTGCTGCAGCGCTCGCGCCTGCAGGCGGCCCAGACATTCCAGTACACGGAGGCCCTCACGGTCGTCGGTGTCGCGTTCATCGTCATCTCCTACCTCGCTTCCCTTCTTCTCCGATCCCTGGAGCGCCGCCTTGTCCACTGACGCCACTCCCTCGAAAGACCCGTCCGGCCCCGCGGCGGACGGCGACGAGCTGATCCGTTTCGACAAGGTCGTGAAGCGGTTCGGCAGCAACACCGTGCTCGACGAGCTGGACTTCTCGGTCGCGTCCGGGAAGCACGTGACGCTGATCGGGCCGTCCGG